>SDZP01000009.1 GCA_004144935.1 Caulobacteraceae bacterium
GAACGGCCCGCCTCAAAGCTTGGCCCGGCGATCGGCGAGCTCCCTGTCGAAACGCTCAAACGTTTCTTCCACCGTCATGGTGGCCCCGCCGTTCCCGTCGAACTCTGCCAGCCGTCGCAGGGCGATATCGCTGTCGAAATCGCTGGTGACGGCATCCAGCAGGCCGGCCGCCACGGCTTCCACCGTTTCGCCCGCCGCCGACGCCTGATCCGACAGGCGCTTCAACGTCCGGGGGTCGAGTTTCAAGGTGATTTCGCCATCGGCCATGGGCAAAGCCTAACCCGAAACCCGCCACGCGAGAAGTTGGCCATCCGATGCTTGCGACCCACCGCCCCAGCGCGCAAGCTGATCGGCCAGTAGGCGTCACTCCCCGGGGACTATCCATGCGGTCGTTGTTTGTCGGCATCGTCGGCGCTTTCAGCCTGCTTGCCTCCGCCGCCATGGCCGCGCCGGAGCCGGTGCTCGCGCCCGCCGCCGCCTGGGTCAAGCCGCTGCCGCCGCTGAGGACCGACAGCCCGGTCACCGGCGCCCCCTACCGCCAGGTCCGGCTCGACGAGCAGGTCCACTTCGGGCCGGAGGGCGACAGCGTCTACATAGAGAGCATCGTCCGCATCCAGACCGCCCAGGGGCTGTCGGCCATGGGCACCATCGCCCTGCCGTGGAACCCGGACTCGACGACCCTCACCGTCCACAGGCTCGAGATCCGGCGGGGCGCCGAGACCATCGACGTCCTCGCCGACCAGGCCTTCACCGTCCTGCGCCGCGAGAACCGGCTGGAATACGCCATGCTCGACGGCGTGCTGACCGCCACCATGCAGCCGGAGGGGCTGGAGGTCGGCGACCTCGTCACCCTGGCCTTCACCCTGACCCGCCGGGACGGCGTCACCGGCGACTTCAGCGAGAACTATCTGCCGGCCCCGGCGGCCGACCAGGTCGACCAGATCCAGATGCGGGTCCTCTGGGACCCCAGGAGCAAGCCGATCCGCTACCGCCTCGACCAGGGCATGAACCCGCCCAGGGTTGGCAAGACCCCGGCCGGCGAGACCGAACTCATCTTCGACCTCAAGAGCCAGAAGGCCTACCGGCCGCCGGCCGGCGCGCCGCCGCGCTATTTGCGGGGCAGGGGAGTGGAGTTCACCCAGTTCCGCGACTGGTCGGAGATCTCGGCCCTGATGGCCCCGCTCTACGACACGGCCGCCACCCTCAAGGAGGGCTCGCGGCTGAAGCCCGAGATCGACAAGATCCGCGCCGCCTCCAGCGATCCCAAGATCCAGGCCGGCATGGCCCTGGCCCTGGTCCAGGAACGCACCCGCTATGTCTTCCTGGGCATGGACGCCGGCAACCTGACGCCGGCCAAGGCCGACGTCAGCTGGTCGCGCCGCTATGGCGACTGCAAGGGCAAGACCGCCCTGCTGCTGGCCATCCTGCGCGAACTGGGCATCAAGGCCGAGCCCGCCGTCGTCCACTCCAGCCTCGGCGACGGCCTCGACCAGCGCCTGCCGATGGTCGGCCTGTTCGACCACGTCATTGTCCGGGCCGAGATCGGCGGCCGGGTCTACTGGCTGGACGGCACCCGCAACGGCGACCGCAAACTGGACGAGGTCGCCATTCCGCAGTTCTCCTGGGCCCTGCCGCTGCGGGCCAGGGGCGGCGCGCTGGAAGCCCTGCGGGTCGAGCCCTCGCCGTTGCCGACCATGGCCCTGACCCTCGACATCGACGCCAGCGGCGGCCTCTATTCCAAGGCCCCGATGAAGGCCGAGCAGCGCTTCCGCGGCGACCTCGCGGTCACCACCCGGGCCGCGTCCGAGGCCTCTCCGCCCGAAGAGCTGGAGAAGGCCTACAAGAAGTACTGGGGCGACCTGTTCGACTTCGCCGAGGTCGAGACCGTGGCCAGCGGCCATGACGAGGCGTCCGGCGAGTACATCCTGACCATGGCCGGCAAGGCCAACCTCGACTGGAGCGAGACCAACGAGTCCTCGGCGCCCCGCCACCTGGCCTTCGGCTACCGGCTGGGCGGGGCCTCGAACTGGACCCGCGAGGACGACGTCGACAACAAGGACGCCCCGTTCGCCGTCAGCCATCCGGTGCATGTCTGGTACCGCGAGACCATCCGCCTGCCCGACGGCGGCAAGGGTTTCAGCAGCGAGGGCAAGGACATCGACCAGGCCGTCGCGGGCTACGCCTTCATCCGCAAGGCCGCGATCAGGGACGGCGTCTTCACCCTGGAGACCCGCAGCCGCTCGCTGCAGGCCGAGATGCCGTCGGCCCAGGCCGAGGCCGCCCGGAAGGCCCTGACCGACATGGGCAAGATCGAGGTCAACCTGGTCGCCCCGCCCGGCTACCGCTGGTCCGCCGCCGACCGCGCCAGCCGCATCGCCGACATGGACAAGGTCCTGGCCAAGGATCCCAAGGCGGTCGGCGCCCTGCAGGGCCGGGCCTGGATGCATCGCGAGAACAAGGACTACGCCAAGGCCGAGACCGACTACACCGCCGCCCTCGGCGTCGACGACGACAACTCCACCCTCTACACCCTGCGGGCCGGCGCCCTCTACCGGCAGGGCAAGCGCGAGGCGGCGATGAGCGACTTCGCCGCCGCCCGCAAGCATGCCGGCCGCGACGCCGGCAACCTCAACGCCCTGTGCTGGGAGCAGGCCACCAACGGCGTCGCCCTGGAGGCGGCCCTCGGCGACTGCGACAAGGCCCTGCAGATCGAGCCGCGCAGCGCCGCCACGCTGGATTCCCGCGGGTTCGTGCTGATGCGTCTCGGCCGCTGGAGCGATTCCATCGCCGACTACGACAAGGCCGCCGGCATCCGGCCCGACAGCGCCGAATCCCTGTTCGGCCGCGCCCTGGCCAAGGCCGGCGCCGGCGACAGGACCGGCGCGGCGGCGGACATCGCGCAGGCGAGGACGCTGGACCCCGGCATCGACGAGGAGTTCGCGGGCTACGGGCTGAAGGCGCCTTAGAGGTCCTCCCTCATCGGGGGAGGGGGACCATCGCGAAGCGATGGTGGAGGGGGTCCGCACCGTCGGCGCAACCGCGCAGGTGCAGTCGCTGACGACGGCGGTGACCCCCTCAGTCAGCCGCTGCGCGGCTGCCAGCTCCCCCGAAGGGGAGCAACGATCGCCTAAGCGTTACAGGCCGCCAGTTGCTCGGCCTCGAACTTGGCGCCGCGATAGCCGAAGCCGGTCACTTCGCCCAGCTGGCCCTGCAGCTTGCGGCACTGCTGGTCGGCCGGCAGCGACTTCACCTTCGGCGCGCGGCAGACATCGACCTTGCAGCTCCAGACGGCGCCGTCGACGATGACGTTGCCGCGGGTCGTCTTGCTCTTCAGGGTCAGCCAGCCGTCAGTCCGCTGGGTTTCGGCGTTGGCGGCGCCGGCGAAAGCCGTCAGGGCCAGCGCCCCGATCAGGAACACACGCATAAAAGTCTCTCCATATCCCCGCGACCGGCGGGAGTCCGGCCGCTGGCGACAGGTAAGTTTTTTTTAGCTACTCTGTCAAACCTTCTCTTCGATATCGTCGTCGGCGGCCGGCCTGAGGTCCGCCGCCATCTCGCCGACCAGGCGGGTGATCTCGCCGATATCGTCCGTCGCCCGCCAGGCGTGGGCGAATTCGGGCGGGCTCAGCCGCTCGGTGATGGTGTGGTAGAGCAGCTCGAACAGCGGCTTCCAGAAGTCGCGCGGGTTGTAGAACACCAGCGGCTTGCGGTGCAGGTCCAATCGCTGCCAGCTGAGCAGCTCGACCACCTCTTCCAGGGTGCCGATGCCGCCGGGCAACACCACGAAGGCGTCCGAGCGCTCGAACATCATCATCTTGCGCTCGTGCATGTTGTTCACGACCACCGTCTCGACGTCGTTGAACGGCTGCTCGCGGCCCATCAGGAAGGTCGGGATGATGCCCAGCACCCGGCCGCCGGCGTCGTGCGCCCCGCGCGCGCAGGCGCCCATCAGGCCAACGCCGCCGCCGCCATAGACCAGCTTCAGGTTCTCGGCGGCCAGCAGGCGACCGAAGTCCTCGGCCGATTTCAGGAAGGCCGGGTCGGCGTCGTTCGAAGAGCCGCAATAGACGCAGATGCTGTCGATCGAGGGGCCCGCGGGCCCCGAAAGGTTGGCCATGCCGTCCCCGGAAAGAAAAGGCGCGCTTGCGGGCGCGCCGGAAAATCACGAAATGACATGTTCGACTTATCCGCCTGGGGTTTCAAGCATCGTGTCGCGACCGCCGGTCTTCCTGACCCTCATGCTCCCCTTGCTGCTCGCAGCCTGCGGTCCCAGCGAGCGTGACGCCTCCTGGCGGGGCGACGCGCCCAAGGCGCCGGCCGACCTGGCCGCCGACGCCGGCTACCTGAAACCCCCGACCCTGACCGCCAGCCAAGGCCAGCCGGACGGCTCCATCCTCCTCACCGGCCAGGCTGAGCCCGGCGCCCGGATCCGCCTGGGCGCCCCCATGGCCGAGCCCCTGACCGCCAGCGCCGACGCCGCCGGCCGCTGGTCCTTCCGCCTGCCGCCGTCCACGGAGGTGCGCCTGTTCGGCCTCTCCATGTCGCAAGGCGATCGCCAGGTTCAGTCGCAGGGCTATCTGACCATCCTGCCGGGCGGCCGCGCCGTGCAGCTGCGCTCGGGGGCCAGCGCCTTCGTCTATGGCGCCGCCAGCGATCCGCCGCGCCTGCTGACCGTCGATTTCGACAGCGATGGCGCCGCCTCGGTCTCCGGCTCGGCGCGGGCGGGCAGCGGCCTCTCCCTGCGCATCGACCGCGTCGCCCGGGGTGTGGGCAAGACCGACAGCCAGGGGCGTTTCCACCTGGCCGTCGACCGGCCCCTCAACGCCGGCGCCCTGACCTTCGAGATGGCCGGCGACAGCGGCGAGCAGAGCCAGGTCGTGGTGGTCAGCGCCGCCCCCGAACTGGCCGCGCCGTTCCGCGCCCTGCGCGCCGGGTCCGCCTGGCGCATCGACTGGATGACCCCCGGCGGCGGGGTGCAGAGCACCCTGATCCTGGACCCGGTCTCTTGAGACCTGTCCCCGAGCGCCAGCGCCCCAAGGAACCCGCCGACGGACCGCCCCAGACCCGGGTCAGCGCCATGGCCGCCCTCGGCGACCTCTTCCGCCTGGTCCTCTCCAGCAAGGCCCCGGGCCTCGAATGGCGCCTGACCGCCGCTCTCGTCCTCACCCTCGGCGGCAAGGTGCTGGGCGTCCTGGCTCCGCTGCTGCTCGGCGCCGCGGTCAACCGCCTGGCGGCCGGCCAGTCGCCGGCCGTGCAGGTCGGGACCGCCTTCGCCGGCCTGATCCTCGGCTGGACCCTGATCCGCTTTCTCTCCGCCGCCGCGCCCCAGATGCGCGACGTGGTCTTCACCCCGGTCGCCCAGGCCGCCCAGCGCCGCGCCGCCGCCGACGCCTTCGGCCACGCCCTCAGCCTGTCGATCGAGTTCCACCAGACCAAGCGCACGGGCTCCCTGAGCCGGATCATCGACCGCGGCGCCCGCTCGATGGACTTTCTGCTGCGGGCCCTGGTCTTCAATCTCGGCCCGACCTTCATCGAGCTGATCATCGCCGCGGTCGTGCTGGCGAAAGCCTATGACTGGCGCTTCGCCCTGGCCGCCGTCGGCACCGTCGTCGTCTACGGCGTCCTGACCTTCGCCATCAGCGACTGGCGCATCGCCCACCGCCGGGCCCTCAACGAGGCCGACTCCGAGGCCGCCGGCCGCGCCGTCGACGCCCTGATCAACTATGAGACCGTCAAGGCCTTCGGCGCCGAGACCCGCGCCGCCGCCACCTATGAACAGGCCCTGTCGACCTACGCCAACGCCCAGGTGCTGGCCACCAACAGCCTCAGCCTGCTCAACATCGCCCAGTCGGCGATCATGGCCATCGGCCTGGCGATCATGGCCATGCTGGCCGGGGTCGAGGCCCAGGCGGGCCGGCTGGGGGTCGGCGACGTCACCGCCGCCATCCTCATCCTGATCAACCTCTATGGCCCCCTGAACATCCTCGGCTTCGCCTACCGTGAAATCCGCCAGAGCTTCATCGACCTGGAGGCGATGAGCGACCTGCGCCGCCAGGCCCCCGACGTCGCCGAGGCCCCGGACGCGGTCGATCCGCCGCCCGCCGATGGCCGCGGCGGGGCGGTGGTCTTCTCGGGCGTCAGCTTCAGGCACGGGGCCCGCAGCCAGGGCCTGGAGGAGGTCAGCTTCACCGCCGCCCCCGGCCAGACCGTCGCCCTGGTCGGCCCCTCCGGCGCCGGCAAGACCACCCTGGTGCGGCTGGCGCTGCGCATGATCGACCCGCAGTCCGGCGCCATCACCCTCGACGGTGTCGACCTCAAGCAGTTGAAGATGGCCGCCCTGCGCCGCACCGTCGCCCTGGTGCCGCAGGACGTCGCCCTGTTCAACGACACCCTGGCCGCCAACATCGCCTTCGCCCGCCCAGACTCTACCGAGGACCAGATCCGCGCTGCCGCCGACGCCGCCGAGCTCACCGAATTCATCGCCGGCCTGCCGGAGGGCCTGGACACCAAGGTCGGCGAGCGCGGCCTGAAGCTCTCCGGCGGCGAGCGCCAGCGGGTCGGCATCGCCAGAGCCCTGCTAGCCGACCCCCGCGTCCTCATCCTCGACGAGGCCACCAGCGCCCTCGACAGCCGCACCGAAGCGGCCATCCAGGACACCCTGCGCAAAGCCCGCCAGGGCCGCACCACCCTGGTCGTCGCCCACCGCCTCAGCACCATCGCCGACGCCGACCGCATCATCGTCCTGCGCCGGGGACGAGTGGTCGAGGAGGGCCGGCACGAGGAACTGCTGGAGCGGGCAGGGGAATACGCGGCCCTGTGGCGGCGGCAGACGCGGGGGAAATAACATGCCCCGTCGGCGCAGGAGTTACGGGGACACTATACCTATCTCATTCGCCGTCGCGGGCGGCGGGCAGTCGGGTTGGGAGATAGGTATAGTGTCCCCGTAACTCCCGGTCTGAGTCATGGCCCTGATTTGGCCACGCCCGCCGCCGCCTCACAACGCTTGACCCTCCCCCCAATCCGCCTAGTCTCCCGATGTTCTCCGGGGGGCCGCCTTGCGTGGCTGAGATTGGGGTTGAGGACCCCTGACCCGCCGAACCTGATCCGGGTCATGCCGGCGAAGGGAGAGGGACGCGGCCGCTACAGTTTCAGGCCGTCAAACCGCCTTTGGCGCGAACCGGGTCTCCACATCTTGAGGGAGATCCACCGATGAACATCCACGTCCCCGGCAAAGGCGGCAAGCCGCAGAACGCCACCATCCCGACCGGCGAACGCCCCGGCAGCCGCAAGGTTTACGCCGCCGGCGAGCTCTTCCCGGACATCCGCGTGCCCTTCCGCGAGGTGGCCGTCCACCCCAGCGCGGGCGAGCCGCCGGTCACCCTCTACGACCCTAGCGGCCCCTATACCGACCCCGGTTTCGTGGTCGATATCGAGCAGGGCCTGCCCCGCCCGCGTGAGGCCTGGGTCGTCGCCCGGGGCGATGTCGAAGCGGTCGCCGAGCCCCGCGCGGTCAAGCCCGAGGACAACGGCTTCGCGGCCGGCAAGCACCTGGCCCCGCAGTTCACCGCCACCCGCCCGATCTATCGGGCCCGCGCCGGCGCCCCGGTGACCCAGCTGGAATACGCCCGCGCCGGCAAGATCACGGCGGAGATGGAATACGTCGCCATCCGCGAGAACCTGCGCCGCGAACAGACCGCCCCCTGCGTGCGCGACGGCGAGAGCTTCGGGGCCGAAATCCCCGACTTTGTCACCCCCGAGTTCGTCCGCCAGGAGATCGCCCGCGGCCGCGCCATCATCCCGGCCAACATCAACCACGGTGAGCTCGAGCCGATGGCCATCGGCCGTAATTTCCTGGTCAAGATCAACGCCAACATCGGCAACAGCGCCGTGCTGAGCTCGGTCGCCGACGAGGTCGACAAGCTGGTCTGGTCGACCCGCTGGGGCGCCGACACGGTCATGGACCTGTCGACCGGCCGCAACATCCACAACATCCGCGACTGGATCATCCGCAACAGCCCGGTGCCGATCGGCACGGTGCCCATCTACCAGGCCCTGGAGAAGGTCAACGGCGTCGCCGAGGACCTGACCTGGGAGGTCTTCCGCGACACCCTGATCGAACAGGCCGAGCAGGGGGTGGACTACTTCACCATCCACGCCGGGGTGCGCCTGCCCTTCGTGCCCCTGACCGCCAAACGGGTCACCGGCATCGTCTCCCGGGGCGGCTCGATCATGGCCAAGTGGTGCCTGGCCCACCACCGCGAGAGCTTCCTCTACGAGCATTTCGAGGACATCTGCGAGATCATGCGGGCCTACGACGTCAGCTTCAGCCTCGGCGACGGCCTGCGCCCCGGCTCCATCGCCGACGCCAACGACGAGGCCCAGTTCGCCGAGCTGCGCACCCTTGGCGAACTGACCAAGGTGGCCTGGAAACACGGCTGCCAGGTGATGATCGAGGGCCCCGGCCACGTGGCCATGCACAAGATCAAGGCCAACATGGAAGAGCAGCTGAAACACTGCCACGAGGCCCCGTTCTATACCCTGGGTCCGCTCACCACCGACATCGCCCCCGGCTACGACCACATCACCAGCGCCATCGGCGCCGCCATGATCGGCTGGTTCGGCACCGCCATGCTCTGCTACGTCACCCCCAAGGAGCACCTGGGCCTGCCCGACCGCGAGGACGTCAAACAGGGCGTCATCGCCTACAAGATCGCCGCCCACGCCGCCGACCTCGCCAAGGGCCACCCGGGCGCCCAGCTGCGCGACAACGCCCTGAGCCGCGCCCGTTTCGAGTTCCGCTGGGAAGACCAGTTCAACCTCGGCCTCGACCCGGAAACCGCCCGCGAATACCACGACGAGACCCTGCCCAAGGAAGCCCACAAGACCGCCCACTTCTGCTCGATGTGCGGCCCCAAGTTCTGCTCGATGAAGATCAGCCAGGAGGTGCGGGAGTTCGCGGCCGGCATGGCCCCGAACGAGATCGAGCTGGGGATGAGCGCGATGAGCGACAGGTTCAGGGAGCTGGGGAGCGAGATCGACGTGGCGGTGAAGGGGTAGCGCCACGGCCTGCTCACTTTCGTCGTCAGCTACCGCCCAGCCGTCGTCCTTGGGCTTGTCCCGAGACTGACGGTGAGGGTGGAGCGGCCTGCGCTCGACCATGATCGACCAGAGGGGCAGCTCCTCGGGCCTTGGCGTCGACTGGCTGCACGTCCGTATCGACTCGCGGCCCAAGTCCTATTCCTATGGCCCCTACCGATGCCCGGAACCGGCCTGATCCGCCGGCCTTGAGCCACAGAGTGAAGAAGCGACCGCATGCTGCTCCCCATCGTCGCCGCGTTCGAGTGGCTGGCCGTGATCGTCAACGGGCCAATGGACACCGACAGGCTGCTCACCCAGGCGCTGGGCTACTGCCGGCAGGCCGGCGACGGCGAGGCGACCGCACTGGTCAAGGCCCGAGCCCTCAGGAACGGCTGGCAGGAGGTCTGGGAGGACACCAGCGGCCTCGACACCTTTGAGGTGGTCGAACGCGAGATCGAATGGCGGAGGTTCGACAGGGGCCGCCTCCGGTCGATCCACGTCACCTTCTACGACAACCCCGACCAGGACGGCTGGCGCGGGGTCTGCGGCGTCGAAGTCGACGGCTTCCCTAAAGACTTCTACAGCCATTTCCGCGTGGCCAGGGCCTTCACCCGGGGCCTCAGGCCTCTGGTTGGGCCCGACGGACGGGATCGCAAGCAGATCGAGGCCATGGACCTTGGCGATCGGGTTAAATGGTTCGGCGACCGGCAATGGCGCCTCGACTTCGGCCGCTTCGGCGATGAAAAGGACCCCTCGACCGGCCTGACCTATTTCGTCGCCGGCGAGAAAGCCACGGCCCCGAAATGACTGCCTACAGCACCACCATCCGCCGCCTCCAGCCCGGCGAAGGCCCCATCTTCCAGGCCATCCGCCTGACCGCCATGCGCCTCGACGAATCGACCTTCGGCTCCACCCTCGCCGAGGAGGAGGCCAAGCCGGACAGCTGGTTTGAAGATCGGGTACGGGCCGATGGGGTCTTCGTCGCCGAGGCCGACGGCCAGGTCGTCGGCATGGTCGCGGTCGGGGCCAAGACGCCCGCCAAGGAGCGGCACAAGGGCGTCGTCTACAGCATGTTCGTGCTGCCGGACGGGCGGGGCAGGGGGCTGGGCGCCGCCCTGATGGCCGCCTGCCTCGACCATGCCCGCGAGGTGGTCGAGATCGTCCAGCTGGTTGTCGTCTCGACCAACGCCGTCGCCGTCGCCCTCTATGAAGCGGCCGGCTTCGAACGCTATGGTTTCGAACCCCGCGCCCTCCTGCAGACGGACGGCCGCTACACCGACGACCTGCATATGTGGAAACGGCTGCGGTAGGTTTCCCCGCCGCAGCCGCTCCGTCTTTCTTGAACCTGCCTGGATCAGCCGGCCAGCGCCGCCTGCACCTCGGCGTCGGACAGGATCTGCTGCAGCTTGGCCTTGGTGGCGTCGGCCACCTGGTTGGCCCAGCTGTCTTCGCCCGCCGCCTGGATAGCCGCCTTCTCGGCGAAGCGCTTGCGCAGGACGGTGCCCTTGCCGGCCTTCTGCACGATCACTTCGAAGTCGGTGTTGAACTGGAATTTGCCGACCCAGTTGGCGTTGATATCGACGTGATAGTCGCGGTCGATGATGGTCAGCAGCACGCCGCCGCCGTTCGCCGCCAGGATGCTGTTGGCCTCGGCGTCGGTCACCTCGCGGTCGGCGCGAACAACAACCACGTCCGAGCCGGCGGCCTTCAGTCCGGCCGCGATCCGTTCCCCCAGGTAGGTCGAGGCGGTCTTGCCCTTGCCCTTTTCGGCCATGGTCAGCACATCCACGGTCAGATCGGCGGGCGCGCCATACATCCTGATGTAGCCGATGAAGGTTCCGGGCTTGCCGCCCTTGACGCGCTCGCGGGCCTCGACGACCCCCACCAGCACCTTCGACGACGCCTTGTAGGCGACGGTCGGGTTCTGCAGCTCCATCGGCCGCGGCGTGACGCAGGCGGTAACCAGCATCGCGGCGGCGGCCACGGCCATGACTCTGAACATGAAAAGCCCCTTGCAACATTTCTAGGATGACGCCCCCCCGGGGCGCACCGCCTTGCTAGCATGGCGGGCCGCGGATGACACAGGGCGCTTGGCGCCGCAGGATGCCGCCGCAGGAGATTCCCACGATGACCGACCCCGTCCACGGCTGGCACGCCTACGTCCTCAGCCGCGACCCCGCCGACCTCTCCGCCCTGATCGCCGAGGACTGCGTGTTCGAAAGCCCCGTCGTCCATTCGCCGCAGGTCGGCAAGGCGATCACCGAGAAGTACCTGCTCAGCGCCCTTCAGGTGCTGAACAACGACAGCTTCGAATATCTCGGCGAATGGCGGGCCGAGCGCTCGGCGGTGCTGGAGTTCGCCTGCGTCATCGACGGCATCCGCATCAACGGCGTCGACATGATCTGGTGGAACGAGGCGGGCCTGATCACCCGCTTCAAGGTCATGGTCCGGCCCCTGAAGGCCATCAACCTGCTGCATCAGAAGATGGGCGAGATGCTCATGAAGCTGACCGGCTGAGTTTTCTTCGGGGTAAAATTACCGCGCTTGCGGGCGAATTCGCCGGCGCCCGGACAAAATCATCTTTCCCCGCCAAAAACCTCAACCTGACCCATACTGTATCCCTATGCGAGCGCTACGGCTTTGTCGTCCGATCGAAACGTCATTGGTATGGAAAACACTATAAAAAACAAACGGATATAGGCTGATTTCGTTTATCGCCGTGCGATTTTGCTATAATCAGGCGCCGCTTCGATAACAGTGCCTTCCCAGATCGGGCCCCGGGAGCTAGCGTCCGACCATGACCTTTCCGCGCCTCCTGCCCGCCATGGCTCTCGCCGCCCTGCTGACCGCCTGCGGCCAGCCCGTCGAGGACAGCACCCCCGCCGCGCCGGCCGCGCCCGTGACCCCGGCCCCGGTCGAGCCGGTCACCCCGGCGGTTCCCGCGACCCCGGCCGCCGCCGGCGGCGTCGCCCTCGATCAGGAGGGCCTGCGTCTGGTGTCGGAAAGCGGCTCGACCCGCCTCGTCGCCTTCGGCACGCCGACCGCCGACGCGGTCGCCGCCCTCAGCAGCGTGCTCGGCAATCCGGCCGACCGCTCGACCAACAGCGAGTGCGGGGCCGGGCCGACGGAATTTGTCTCCTGGCCGAACGATCTCGACGCCCTGTTCCTGGACGGCAAGTTCAGCGGCTGGAGCGCCGGCCGTGACAGCGGGGCCAAGGTGACGACGATGGACGGCATCGGCGTCGGCTCGAGCCGCCAGCAGCTCACCGCCGCGTTCGGCAACCTCAAGGTCGAGGAGAGCACGCTGGGCATCGAGTTCAACGCCGGCGACATTTCCGGCATCCTCGACAAGGACGGCCCGGCCGGCAAGGTCGAGACCCTCTGGGGCGGGACCAGCTGCGTCTTCCGGTAATTTAAGCCCGGAATAATTGACAGGAATTTATTCCCGGTCTAAACGCCGGCGCATGACCTCCGACCGCAAACAGCTCGTCCGCGACTACAAGGACCGCCAGATCGCCGCCGGCGCCTTCGCGGTCCGCTGCGCCCCCTCCAGCCAGGCCTGGGTTGAGGTCTCGCCCAACCTGCACAATCGCCAGAACGGCCTGTGGTTTTCCCTGCGGCTGGGCAGCCATCCGAACAGGGCGCTGGTCGAGGCCTGGAAGACCCATGGCGAGGAGGCCTTCACCTACGAGGTCGTCGAGGAACTGCCCGACGCCGAGCGCTCCCCGTGGGAGCTGGCCAACGCCCTCAAGGCGCTCTCCGCCAAATGGCGGACGGCCCTGAACGCGGAGAAACTGACCGGATGACCGAGGCAAGCTACAGCCTGTTCGAAGGCCATCACCGCCTGGCCCAGGGGGAGATGGCCGCCCTGGCCGCCGTCGCCCGCGCCGCCCTGGCCCGCGACCCCAACACCAGCTTCCGGGTGTTCGACGATGTCACCGGCGAGCGCGTCGACCTCGCGATGACGCCGGCGCCCAGGTCGGTCGGCCGGCCTAAGCTCGGCGTGGTGGCGAAGGAGGTCAGCCTGCTGCCCCGGCACTGGGAATGGCTGGCGGCCCAGCAGGGCGGCCCCTCGGCGGCCCTGCGCCGGCTTGTCGAGACCGCCCGCCGCGACCCGGCGACGGTGCGCAAGGACGCGCTGAACGCCGCCTACCGCTTCGTCGGCGACATGGCCGGCGACCTGGCCGGCTTCGAGGAGGCCAGCCGCGCCCTGTTCGGCGACGACCGCGACGGCTTCCTGGCCCACACGCAGGACTGGCCGGTCGATGTGCGCGGCCAGGCCCTGCGCATGCTGGGCTGGGCCTGACGGCGTCCAGGGCGGTTGATGCGCCGGCGCTTCGCCCTAGCTCCCTGTCCAGACAGGAGTTTCCCCATGAAGCGTCTCGCCGCCTCCGCCCTCGCCATCGCCCTGCTGGCCTCGCCGGCCCTGGCCCAGGCCCCGCAACCGGCCAAGCCGGTCGACCTCGAGCGGTTCTACACCGGCCAGTGGCTGGAAATCGGCCGCCTGCCGATGAAGCTGACCGACGGCTGCGTCGCCGGCGCCACGGCCTATTCAAAGGCCGACAAGGGCCGCATCGCCGTGCGCGACACCTGCCGCGACAAGACCCCGGCCGGCAAGGAGAAGGCCATCGAGGGCAAGGGCACGATCCAGGACCCCGGGACCAACGCCAAGCTGAAGGTCCGCTATCCCTTCTTCATCACCTGGGAATACTGGGTCCTCGACCACGCCGACGACTACAGCTGGTTCATCAGCGCCGACCCCAAGTTCGAGAAACTGTGGATCTACACCCGCAAGCCCCCGAGCAAGGCCGAACTGGACAGCCTGATCGGCCGCGCCAAAGCGCTGGGCTACGACACCGGCAAGCTGGAGTACCCGGCGCCGCTGGCGCAGTAGGCCGCCGGTTCGACAGGGCTCAGAACGGCTTGTCGGTCCCGGCCACCGTCACCCGCTCCATGATCCGTTCGTTCGGCCAATAGTCGAGGATGGCGTAGTGCTGGGTCGCCCGGTTGTCCCAGAAGACGATGGCGTTCGGGGTCCATTTCACCCGCAGCTGGTACTCGGGCGCCTTCACCCGGTCGAGCAGATAGGCCAGCAGGGCCCGGCTCTCGTCCTCTTCCACCCCGAGGATGCGGGTGGTGAAGACGTGGTTGACGAACAGGTGCTTTTCGCCGGTCTCCGGATGCGTGCGGACCACCGGGTGGGCGCGGGGCGGATACTCAGCCCGCAGCCGCTCGCGGTCTTCGGGCGACACCCGATAGCCGAAGCTCTGCAGGATGTCGTGCTCGGCTCGCAGCCGCCCGATCCGCTCCTTCACGTCGTCCGGCAGGTCGGCGTAGACGGCGGCGGTATCGGCGAACAGGGTGTCGCCGCCCAGCGGCGGCAGGGTGCGAGCCCTCAGGATGCCGCCGAAGGAGGGCTTGTCGCGAAAGGTGACGTCGGTGTGCCATTTGTTCCCGGGCCGCAGGATCGGCAGGATGCGGTCGGTCAGTTTCAGGCCCTCGCCGGCCTCGATGTGCAGGATTTCCGGATGGCCGGGGACATGCCTGGTGACCGGATGGCCTTCCAGTTCGCCGAAGTAGCGGCCGAAGCGGACGTGGGCGTCGTGGCTGATGTCCTGGTCGCGGAAGATCAGCACCTTGTAGCGGTTGAGCGCTCCCCTGATCGCCGCCACCTCTCCGGGCTCCAGGTCGTGACGCAGGTCCACCCCGCTGACCTCGGCCCCGAGCACCGCCCCGGCCGGGCTGAAGGTCAGGCCCTCGACGACCTCGGTCTCGAACAGGCTGTGGTGGGCGATGGCGTTCATGCTGGCGGCTCCGAGTCGGGCCCCCACCGGCAAGGGCGCGAACCGGCCTCAGCACCGATCCGCGCCCCGCTCAGCCGCGGCGCCAGGGGAGGACAGACGCCGCTGCTTGAAAACCTATTCAATCTGTAGGAATTAAGTAGGGGAGATTTTCTGAAGATGCTTTGAGAGGCGACCCGGCCGGCAGTCGCTCCCCCTATGGCGCGGAGGGTGTTGGTCGAAGCTCCTCGCGAAGCCGCCTCAGGACGTCCTTCTCCCCTTGCGGGAGAAGGTGGCGGAGAAGCCGTCGGATGAGGGGTCGCCCTGGCTTCTCAGATGGCGGCGGTTGCGCCGGACCGCAGCTTTGAGAGTCTTCAACCCCTCATCAGACCCCTTGGGGGTCACCTTCTCCCGCAGGGGGAGAAGGGAGTCCTGAGGCAAATCTCCGACAGCGAGATGCCCGAAGGATCGTATGCGACAGCCCTCCCCCAAAAGGGGGAGATTAAACGAAAGAGGCGGCTGAACCGCAGGGTTCAGCCGCCTCTGATGTCCACCCCTTACGGGAGCTTCAGCCTACGCCTGGGCGCGGGCCGTGGTGTTCGGGCCACGACCGCCGCCGGGACGGAAACGCTTGCGCTTCTTCGGCTTCTCGGCCGCGTTCGCGCCGGCGGCCGGAGCCGCCGTGGCGCCCTCGATCGGGTCATAGCCACCCGGACGCGAGGCGCGCGGGGCGTTGGCGAAATGCTTGCCGGCCGCGTGGTCGTTGCGCTTGGCGGCCGGGCTGCGGCCCCGGGTGTCGCGGGGATCGCGCTCGCGCGGCGCTTCCGGCGGCTGGGCGGCCTTGAAGGCCGCTTCCGAGGAGCCGAGCACGCGGTCGTTGCGACGGTCCCAGCAGGGGATGGTCTGGCGGGTGACCTTCTGGATGTCTTTCAGCAGGTTGCGCTCATCGTCGGCCACCAGGCTGATGGCCGAGCCGTTGGCGCCGGCCCGGGCGGTGCGCCCGATCCGGTGGACATAGGCTTCCGGCACGTTGGGCAGTTCGTACTGGATGACGTGCGACACGCCGTCCACGTCGATGCCGCGGGCGGCGATGTCGGTGGCCACCAGGGCGCGAACGTCGCCGGCCTTGAAGGAGGCGAGGCTGCGCTCGCGCTGGCCCTGGCTCTTGTCGCCGTGGATGGCGGCGGCCTCGACACCGATGGTGCCCAGCTGCTTGGCCACGCGGTCGGCGCCGCGCTTGGTGCGGGTGAAGATCAGGACGCGCTTCATGGCGCCGTCGTCCATCAGTTCGGCCAGCAGGGCGCGCTTGCGGCCCGCCTCGATGAACAGGATCTTCTGGTCGATCTTCTCGACGGTGGTGGCCTGCGGGGTCACCGACACCTTGGCCGGGTTCTTCAGCAGTTCACCAGCCAGCTTGCCGATCTCGGTCGGCATGGTGGCCGAGAAGAACAGGTTCTGGCGCGCCTGCGGCAGGGTCTTGGCGATGCGACGGATCGGCACCACGAAGCCCATGTCGAGCATCTGGTCGGCCTCGTCGAGCACGAAGACCTCGGTCTCCGAAAGGTTGGCGACCTTCTCGTTGATGTGGTCGATCAGCCGGCCGGGGGTGGCGACCAGGATGTCGACCCCGGCGGCCAGGGCGCGGACCTGCGGCCCGTACTTCACGCCGCCGAAGACGACGGCGACAGTCAGGCCCATGTTCTTGCCGTAGGCGCGGAAGCTCTCGGCGATCTGGGTGGCCAGTTCGCGGGTCGGGGAGAGCACCAGGCAGCGGCAGCCGCGGCGGGGCGCGGGTTTGCGGTCTTCCGCCAGGCGCTGCAGGATCGGCAGGGCGAAGGCGGCGGTCTTGCCGGTGCCGGTCTGGGCGATGCCCAGGATGTCACGGCCTTCCAGCACCAGCGGGATCGCCTGGGCCTGGATGGGGGTAGGGGTGGTGTAGCCCTCGGCCAGAAGGGCCGAGAGGATGGGCTTGCAAAGGCCCAGGTCAGTAAAAGCGGTCAAAGCCGTTGGTCTTTCAAAATGCGACCGTATCCGCGCGGGCTCAGTGGCCGGCGCGGTGGATCGCGGGGGTCGTTGGAAAACGCCCCGCGTATGGCGTCCTTATGGGGAAGTTCAGTCTCGCGCCTGGGCGAAGCGAATGAACGCTCCTCACGCGGCCGGGCGCGGCCGAAGGCGCAGATAAGCTGCGCAGAACCGCTATATCGCGGTGCAGCACGGATAAGTCAAGGAATCTCCGAAAGTTGGGCGCGGTGCTTCGCCGCCGCGCGGGAATGTCACAGCGCGCACGCGGCGGGTGGAGGCTACCAAGCGGCTCCGGTCAACTGCGCGGGGACGTCCCGGTTTGCTTACGCGTCGTTCGTTTCTCGCCTCGGCCGCCGCCGGCGCGGCCCTGTCCATCGCGGCCCCGGCCTTTGCCGAGACTGTTCCGGCCGACACCGCCAGGCTTCTGGCCCGCGCCAAGGCCGAGCTGGAACGGCTGGGAGCCGCCATCCCCAACCACGATCTCGTCGCCGTCGCCGACTACGCCGCCGCCAGCAAATCGCCCCGCTTCCACATTCTGGACATCGCCGGTGGCACGGTCAGCAGCCTGCTGGTCGCCCACGGCCGGGGCTCCGATCCCGGCAACAGCGGCTGGGTGAAGGCCTTCTCCAACGCCTTCGGGTCGAACGCCAGCTCGGAAGGCGCCTTCAAGACCGCCGAGTTCTACAGCGGCAAGCACGGCCGCTCGATGCGGCTGGACGGTCTCGATCCCGGCAACAGCAACGCCCGCGACCGCGCCATCGTCATCCACAGCGCCTGGTACGTGAACCCGGCCATGGCGCTCGCCGCCGGCCGCATCGGCCGCAGCGAGGGCTGCTTCGCCTTTTCGGATGCGGATCTACCGAAGGTGCTGGACCGGTTGGGTCCGGGCCGGCTGCTGCTGTCGACGAAGCTGTAATCTCCGGTCCAGGGGACGCCCGGCCCCACCCACACACCGATCATGCTCGCGAATGCGGGCATCCAGGCGACGTCGGCGGTGTCACAGCTTTCGAGCCGCGGAGAACCGGCCGCCAGCGTATGGATGCCCGCCTTCGCGAGCATGGTCGGAGGTTGGTTGGAAAGCTGAAGTGCTGCGTAACCCGCCTAGCGGGTCAGCCCCGCCAGCAACTCCACCGCCTCTTCGTGCCCGTCCTGGCTGATGAACGGCTGGTCGACATCGATGCTGCCGTCGTCCTCGCCATTGTCGACCGGCAGGCCGAGCGCCTTTTCGAGGTAGGCGCGGGCCTTGGCCTCATCGGCCGGCACGCCCTTGCCCTCGATGTTGATCTTGGCCAGTTCGACCAGCGCGTCGCCGTCGCCGAGATCCGCGGCCTTGGCGAACCAGTCGGCGGCGCCGGCGGCGTCGTTCTTCTCGCGGCAGAGGATGGCGATGTTGTTGGCGGCGCTGGCGTCGCCCAGGTCGTAGGCCTTGCGATACCAGTCGAGGGCGGCGGCCTTGTCGGCCTTCACGCCCAACCCCTCGTCGAGGAAGTAGCCGACGTTCAGCATGGCGGCGATGTCGCCCAGCTCGGCGGCCTGCTTGAAGAAGCCGAAGGCCTTGGCCTCGTCACCCTCTTCCCAGGCGTCGTCGCCGGCGTTGAACAGGCGGTCGATGGTTTCGTCGGTGTCTTGCGCCATGTGGAGGCCCTTCCAGAAGCGAAAGCCCATGCTTGCCGGGCGATGCGGCGGTATGGAGGCGGTGGAAGCGGGAATCAACCATGTCCAAGTCCATGATCGTCTTCGCGGTCTTCGCCAGCATCGTCGGCGGCATGCTGACCGCCACCCAGGGGCCGACCAACGCCATGCTGGCCCGGCCGCTGAATTCGCCGGTCAACGCCGCCTTCGTGTCGTTCGCCATCGGCACGGCGGTGCTGCTCGTGCTGGTCGCCGCCCTGCGCATCAAGCCGGACCTGCAGGGGGCCGCCAGCCTGCCCTGGTATGCCTGGATGGGCGGCGTCTACGGCGTCGGCTTCGTCTGCGCGGCGGCCTTCTCGGCGCCCAGGCTCGGCGTGGCGACCACCATCACCCTGATGGTCGGCGGCCAGCTCCTCATCGGCATCATCCTCGACCACTTCGGCGCGTTCGGGGTCGAGCCAAGGCCGGTCAGCCTGGGCAGGCTTGCAGGGCTGGGGCTGGTGGTGCTGGGGGTTCTGCTGGTGCGGCGGACCTAGACGAACCTCGGGATCGGCCCGGCCTGCGGCGTCTGGTCCGGCAGCTCGACGAACTCTTCGTCGACATAGCACCACCCCCAGCCTTCTGGCGGGTCATAGCCCTCGATGACCGGGTGCTTCGTGGCGTGGAAATGCTTGGTGGCGTGGGTGTTGGGGCTGTCGTCGCAGCAGCCGACGTGGCCGCAGGTGCGGCACAGCCGCAGATGGACCCACATGTCGCCCGTCTTCAGGCACTCTTCGCAGCCCTTGGCGCTGGGGTGGACGACAGCGACGCTTTCGATGTGGCGGCAGCTCATGCGGAGACCTCTTCGTGGGCGGCGAGATACTGATGGATGGCGGCGACGACCTGGGCGCCTTCGCCGATGGCCCCGCCGACCCGCTTGACGGAGCCGGAGCGCACGTCGCCGACCGCGAAGACGCCGGACACTGTCGATTCAAGGCCGCCGCGCCCCTCACCGCCGGTGGTGACGAAGCCCGCCCGGTCGAGCCCCACACCACAGTCGGTCAACCAATGGGTGGCCGGGTCGGCGCCGACGAACAGGAACAGGTGGCCGATGTCGGCCCCGCCGTCCTCATCAGCCTGGCGCCAGGCGACGCGAGCCAGGGCGCCGTCTTCGCGGGCCTCCAGGCCGGTGACCTGGGTGTGGGGCATCACCTCGATGTTGGGCGTGGCGGCGATGCGATCGATCAGGTAGCGCGACATGGTCTCCTTCAGGCCGGGCCCCCGCACCATGATCCGCACCTTGGCGGCGTGGCCCGACAGGAAGACCGCCGCCTGGCCGGCCGAGTTGCCGCCGCCGACCAGGGCGACCTCACTGCCGGCGCACATCTGCGCTTCCAGCGGCGAGGCCCAGTACCAGACCCCCCGACCCTCGAAGTCGGCGAGGTTCTCGACCGCCAGCTTGCGGTACTGCGCGCCGCTGGCCACCACCACGGTGCGGGCGGTCATGGCCGTACCGTCCTCGAACATCAGCGACCGCAGGCTGTCGGGACGGGCGCAGTCCAGGTCCCGGACACAGGTCGGGATCATCATCTCGGCCCCGAACTTCTGGGCCTGCAGCATGGCGCGGCTGGTCAGGGCCAGGCCGGAGATTCCGGTGGGAAAGCCGAAGTAGTTCTCGATCCGGGCGCTGGCGCCGGCCTGGCCGCCGTAGGCCCGCTTGTCGATGACCGCGACGCTGAGCCCTTCTGAGGCGGCGTACACGGCAGTCGCCAGGCCGGCCGGGCCCGCGCCGACCACGGCGACGTCGAAGACCCTGGTCAGGTCCGGCCTGCCGCTCATGCCCAGGGCGGCGGCGATGGCCTTGTCGGTCGGGTTGCGCAGCACCTCGCCGTTGGGACAGGCCGCCAGAGGCAGGTCGGCCTCGCCAAAGCCCAGGCGCGAGACCATGGCCGCCGCCTCGGCGTCGACGCCCGGGTCGAGCAGGTGGAAGGGCTGGCCGTTGCGGGTCAGGAAGCCCTGCAGGCGGATGACGTCCCGGCTGCCGGCATGGCCGATCAGCACCGCGCCGCTGGCGGCCGCCTCGATCAGCGCCACCCGGCGCAGAATCAGGGCGCGGGTGATGCGTTCGCCAAGCTCGGCCTCGGCGACCAGCAGGTCGCGCAGGCGGGCAGGGGGCAGCAGCAGCGCCGAGCCGTCGGTCTCCGCCCGCCCGTCGACCAGGGCCGCGCCGCCGCTCAGCTGGCTGACCTCGGCCAGAAACTGGCCCGGGCCCTGTTCGATGATCGGCGTCTCGTGGCCCAGGCCGTCGCGCTGGACGATGGCGACCGAGCCCTCGAGAATGACGAACATGCCGGGGGCCGGCTGGCCCGAGCGGAACAGGGTTTCGCCGGCCTTGAACGCGCGCGGGCTGGCGAACCGGCGCATCCGGTCGATCTCGGCGGCGGACAGGGTCGGAAAGGTCTGCTCGAACCGGGCCAGCTGGGCTCCGGATGGCGGGTTGGCGTCGGGGGTCGGGGTGTCTGACATCAGGTGAAGAAGGCCCTCGCCAGGCGCCTGCGTCAACTGAACCAAAGGATGACCGTAGGACAGGGTCTTGCCCAAACCTGACGCCGGCGTCACTGTCGCCTTAACAACGATAACCTACCCGGGAGAGGCGCCAGATGGCCGACCGCTACGACTACATCATCATCGGCGCCGGCTCGGCCGGTTGCGTGCTGGCCGGTCGGCTGACCGAGGACGCCAACACCAAGGTCTTGCTGCTGGAAGCCGGCGGCAAGGACACCTCCATCCTGGTCAACATGCCGGCCGGGGTCGGCGGGCTGATCAAGGACAAGGGCGACTACAACTGGGGCTTCTGGACCGAGGAAGAACCGCACCTCAACAACCGCAAGCTCTGGTGGCCGCGCGGCAAGGGCTGGGGCGGCTCGAGCTCGATCAACGGCATGGTCTACATCCGCGGCCACGCCCGCGATTATGACCAGTGGCGGCAGATGGGCCTGGGCGGCTGGGGCTATGCGGACGTGCTGCCCTACTTCAAGCGCTCCGAAAGCCTGGAAGGCGGCGGCGACGAATGGCATGGCGGCGACGGGCCGCTGCATGTCTCCAAGGCCAGCTCCCCCAACCCGATCTATTCGGCCACCATCGAGGCGGGGCGTCAGGCCGGCCATCCGGTGACCAAGGATTTCAACGGCTTCCAGCAGGAAGGCTGGGGCCCCTACCAGATGACCATCCGCGACGGGAAGCGGTGGAGCGCGGCCAAGGCCTATCTCTATCCGGCCCTGAAGCGGCCGAACCTGACCTGCCTGACCGGCGCGCGGACCACGAAGATCGTCATCGAGAACGGCAAGGCCGTCGGTGTCGAGTATGCCGTCAAGGGCGGCGAGCGGATCGTGGCCTATGCCGACGCCGAGGTGCTGCTGAGCGCCGGGGCCGTGCAGTCGCCGCATATCCTGCAGCTGTCGGGCATCGGCGTCGCCGAGGACCTAGCCAAGCAAGGTATCAAGGTCGTCCATGAGAGCAAGGGCGTCGGGGCCAACCTGCAGGACCACCTGGACGTGACGCTCAGCTGGCTGACCCAGGGCGTCGAGACGGCCTACAGCTACAACAAGGGCCTCAAGCGCCTGGCGACCGGCCTCAACTACATGCTGTTCAACAAGGGACCGGGCCGGCAGAACTTCCTGGAATCGGGCGCCTTCCTGCGTTCGCGGCCGGACCTCGACCGCCCCGACCTGCAGATCCACACCGTGCTGGCCATCATGCAGGACCACGGCAAGGTGGTCATCGAGAAGGACGGGTTCACCTTCCACGTCTGCCAACTGCGGCCCGAGAGCCGGGGTTCGGTCTGCCTGCGGTCGGCCGATCCGTTCGACGATCCGACCATCTTCGCCAACTATCTGGCGGCCGAGGAAGATCGCCGGGCCATGCGCGAGGGGGTCAAGATCGCCCGCGAGGCGGCGCATCAGGCGGCGCTGGACCCCTATCGGGGCGAGGAGTTCTCGCCGGGCAAGGACGTCAAGTCCGACGCCGATATCGACGCCTGGATCAAGCGCACCGGCGAGACCATCTATCACCCGGTCGGCACCTGCCGCATGGGCGTGGCGGGCGATGCGTATGCCGTGGTCGATGGCGAGCTGAAGGTGCAGGGGATCAGCGGCCTGCGGGTCATCGACGCCTCGGTCATGCCAACCCTGGTCGGCGGCAACACCAACGCCCCGACCATCATGGTCGCCGAGAAGGCCAGCGACATGATCCGCGGCAAGGCGGCGTTGGCGCCGTTCGATGCGCCGGTCTACGATCCCAGCACCGTGAAGGCGGCCTAGGAAACCCATGCAAAAGCGCCCGCTCGGCCGGTCCGGCCTGTCCATCGCCCCTCTGGTCCTTGGCGGCAACGTCTTCGGATGGACGGCGGACGAGGCGACGTCGCATCGCGTGCTGGACGCCTTCGTGGCCGGCGGGTTCGACTGCATCGACAGCGCCGACGTCTATTCGGCCTGGGTCCCGGGGCACACGGGCGGCGAGAGCGAGACGGTGCTGGGGACCTGGCTGAAGGCGCGGGGCAGGCGGGATGACGTGACCATCGCCACCAAGGTCGGCATGTGGCCGGCGCGGCCGGGGCTGTCGGCCAAGAATATCGTCGAGGCCTGCGAGGACAGCCTGCGTCGGCTGAAGACGGACTACATCGACCTCTACCAGTCGCATCGCGACGACGCCGAGACGCCGCAGGACGAGACGGCCGAGGCCTTCGACAGGCTGGTCAAGGCCGGCAAGGTGCGGGCGCTGGGGGCTTCTAACTTTGATGCCGCCCGGCTGGGCTCGGCGCTGGACGTGGCGGCCCACAAGGGTGCGGCGCGCTATTACAGCCTTCAGCCGGCCTACAACCTGATGGACCGGGGGATCGAGGGGCCGCTGCTGGACCTGTGCATCGAGCGGGAGGTGGCGGTGATCAGCTACTACGGCCTGGCCAGCGGCTTCCTGACCGGCAAGTACCGCACCCCGGACGACTACGGGAAGAGCCCGCGCGGCGGCGGCATGAAGAAGCATCTGGAGAGCGACAAGGGCCCCCGGGTGCTGGCGGCGCTGGATGCGGTGGCGGCCGAGACCGGGGCGACGCAGGCGCAGGTCTCGCTGGCCTGGGTCATGGCGCGGCCGGGACTGACGGCGCCGATCGCCAGCGCGACCAGCGTCGCGCAGCTGGAAGAGCTGATGGGCGCGGCGCGGCTGAGCCTGTCGGACGCGCAGATGACGCGGTTGAACGAGGCCAGCGCCTGAATAGTCGCTCCCCCTCTGGGGGAGCGACTATT
>SDZP01000010.1 GCA_004144935.1 Caulobacteraceae bacterium
TGCGCCCGTATCTTTGGCCCGACCAAGGACTACGAATGCCTGTGCGGCAAGTACAAGCGCATGAAGTACAAGGGCATCATCTGCGAGAAGTGCGGCGTCGAGGTCACCCTGGCCCGCGTCCGTCGCGAGCGGATGGGCCACATCGAACTGGCCAGCCCGGTCGCCCACATCTGGTTCCTGAAGTCGCTGCCCAGCCGCATCGCCATGATGCTGGACATGCCGCTGAAGGACATCGAGCGGGTCCTCTACTTCGAGCACTACATCATCACCGAGCCCGGCCTCACCCCGCTGAAGCAGCACCAGCTGCTGAGCGAGGATGAGTTCGTGCGCTTCCAGGACGAGTTCGGCGACGACAGCTTCAGCGCCGAGATCGGCGCCGAAGCCATCTTCGGCCTGCTCAAGGGCATCGACCTGCCCAAGGAAGCCGAGCGTCTGCGCGAGGAGCTGGCCGTGGCCACCTCCGAGATCAAGCAGAAGAAGGCCTCCAAGCGCCTGAAGATCATCGAGGCCTTCATCGAGTCCGGCAACAAGCCGGAGTGGATGATCCTCACCGTGGTGCCGGTCATCCCGCCGGAACTGCGCCCGCTGGTGCCGCTGGACGGCGGTCGTTTCGCGACCTCCGACCTCAACGACCTCTACCGCCGGGTGATCAACCGCAACAACCGCCTCAAGCGCCTGATCGAGCTGCGCGCCCCCGACATCATCATCCGCAACGAGAAGCGGATGCTGCAGGAGTCGGTCGACGCCCTGTTCGACAACGGCCGCCGCGGCCGGGTCATCACCGGCGCCAACAAGCGCCCGCTGAAGTCCCTCGCCGACATGCTGAAGGGCAAGCAGGGCCGCTTCCGCCAGAACCTTCTGGGCAAGCGCGTCGACTACTCGGGCCGTTCGGTCATCGTGGTCGGTCCCGAGCTGAAGCTGCACGAGTGCGGCCTGCCCAAGAAGATGGCGCTGGAGCTGTTCAAGCCGTTCATCTACTCGCGACTGGACGCCAAGGGCCTGTCGGGCACCGTCAAGCAGTCCAAGCGCATGGTCGAGCGTGAACAGCCGCAGGTCTGGGACATCCTGGAAGAGGTGATCCGCGAGCACCCGGTTCTGCTGAACCGCGCGCCGACGCTTCACCGTCTGGGCATCCAGGCGTTCGAGCCCAAGCTGATCGAAGGTAAGGCCATCCAGCTGCACCCGCTGGTCTGCGCCGCCTTCAACGCCGACTTCGACGGCGACCAGATGGCCGTGCACGTCCCGCTGAGCCTCGAGGCCCAGCTGGAAGCGCGCGTGCTGATGATGTCGACCAACAACATCCTCAGCCCCGCCAACGGCCGCCCGATCATCGTGCCGTCGCAGGACATCGTCCTCGGTCTCTACTATCTCTCGCAATCGCGGGACGGTGAGCCGGGCGAAGGCAAGATCTTCGCCGACCTCGGCGAGATCGAAGCCGCCCTGGGCGCCGGCGTCGTGACGCTGCACTCCAAGATCAAGGCCCGTTTCAGCGAGTCCAACGCCGACGGCGTCGTGGTCCGCAGCCTGATCGAAACCACGCCTGGCCGAATGAAGATCGCCGCCCTGCTGCCGCATCACCCGGCCATCGGCCACCGGCTCATCGCGAAAGCGCTGACCAAGAAGGAGATCGGCAACCTGATCGACGTGGTCTATCGCCACTGCGGCCAGAAGGCGACGGTCATCTTCGCCGACCAGATGATGGGCCTGGGCTTCCGCGAGGCGGCCAAGGCCGGCATCTCGTTCGGCAAGG
This sequence comes from Caulobacteraceae bacterium, assembly GCA_004144935.1. GTDB lineage: Bacteria > Pseudomonadota > Alphaproteobacteria > Caulobacterales > Caulobacteraceae > Caulobacter. The sequence goes on from SDZP01000010.1 coordinate 1,751, forward strand.
ACGACATCATCATCCCGGCTTCGAAGGTCACCATCGTCAACGACACCCGCAAGCTGGTCGAAGAGTACGAGCAGCAGTACGCGGACGGCCTGATCACCAAGGGCGAGAAGTACAACAAGGTCGTCGACGCCTGGGCCAAGTCCACGGACCTCGTCGCCGACGCCATGATGGGCGAAATCTCGACCGCCAAGAAGGGTCCGGACGGCCGTGAGCTGGAGATCAACTCCATCTACATGATGGCCCACTCCGGCGCCCGTGGCTCCCAGGCCCAGATGAAGCAGCTCGGCGGTATGCGCGGCCTGATGGCCAAGCCGTCCGGCGAGATCATCGAGACGCCGATCATCTCGAACTTCAAGGAAGGCCTGACCGTCCAGGAGTACTTCAACTCCACCCACGGCGCCCGTAAGGGCCTGGCCGACACCGCGCTGAAGACCGCCAACTCGGGTTACCTGACCCGCCGTCTGGTCGACGTCGCGCAGGACAGCATCATCACCGAGGAAGACTGCGGCACCACCCGGGGCATTACCCTGCGGGCCGTGGTCGACGGCGGCGACGTGCTGGTCTCGCTCGGCCTGCGCGTCCTGGGCCGCTTCTCGGCCGAGGACATCAAGGATCCGAACACCGGCGAGGTCATCATCCCCGCCGACACCTACCTCGTGGAGGACATGGCCGACCTGATCGAAAAGGCCGGCGTGCAATCGGTGAAGGTGCGTTCGGGCCTGACCTGCGAAGCCAAGATCGGCGCCTGCGGCGCCTGCTACGGCCGCGACCTGGCGCGGGGCACCCCGGTCAACATCGGTGAAGCGGTCGGCGTCATCGCCGCCCAGTCCATCGGCGAGCCCGGCACCCAGCTGACCATGCGGACCTTCCACATCGGCGGCACGGCCCAGGTGGCCGAGCAGTCGTTCTTCGAAGCCGGCACCGACGGCGTCGTGAAAGTGGCCGGCCCGATCGTCAAGGCGGCCGACGGCGAGTTCGTGGTCATGAGCCGCAACGTCGCCCTGACCGTGCTGGTCGACGGCAAGGACCGCGAGTCCTACAAGCCGCCGTACGGCGCGCGTCTGAAGGTCAAGGACGGCGACAAGATCAAGCGCGGCCAACGCCTCGCTGAATGGGACCCCTACACCACCCCGATCATCACCGAAGTCGGCGGCCGCATTCGCGCCGAAGACCTGGTCGAGGGCTTCTCGGTCCGCGAGGAAACCGACGAAGCGACGGGTATCGCCCAGCGCGTCGTCAGCGACTGGCGCACCGGCTCCAAGGGCACGGACCTGCGCCCGGCGCTCGCGGTGCTCGGCGAGGACGGCGCCTACCAGCGCCTCGCCGCCGGCGGTGAGTCCCGTTACCTGATGTCGGTCGGCGCCATTCTGTCGGTGGCCGACGGCGACATGGTCAAGCCCGGCGAGATCATCGCCCGCATCCCCACTGAAGGCGCCAAGACGCGCGACATCACCGGCGGTCTGCCGCGGGTCGCCGAACTGTTCGAGGCCCGCCGACCGAAGGATTGCGCGGTCATCGCCGAGATGGACGGCCGGGTCGAGTTCGGACGCGACTACAAGAACAAGCGCCGGATCAAGATCACCCCGGAGGACGGTGGCGAACCCGTCGAGTTCCTCATCCCGAAAGGCAAGCATATCGCGGTCCATGACGGCGACGTGGTGCGCAAGGGTGAGTACATCATCGACGGCAACCCGGATCCGCACGACATCCTGCGTATCCTGGGCATCGAGGAGTTGGCCAACTTCCTGGTCAACGAGATCCAGGAAGTCTACCGCCTGCAGGGCGTGCCGATTAACGACAAGCACATCGAGGTGATCGTTCGCCAGATGCTGCAGAAGGTGGAAATCCTTGAGCCTGGCGACACCGGTCTCATCAAGGGCGACCACCTCGACAAGTCGGAATTCGACATCGAGAACGCCAAGACCGAAGCCCGCGGCGGCCGCCCGGCGCTAACCCAGCCGGTTCTGCTGGGCATCACCAAGGCGTCGCTGCAGACCCGTTCGTTCATCTCGGCCGCCTCCTTCCAGGAGACGACCCGGGTGCTCACGGACGCCTCGGTCCACGGCAAGGTCGACACCCTCGAAGGCCTCAAGGAAAACGTCATCGTCGGCCGGCTCATCCCGGCGGGTACGGGCTCCTACCTGCGGAACCTCCAGAAGATCGCCACGAAGCGTGACGAACAACTGGCCGCGTCGCGTGAAGCGACCATGGAACCGCTGCCCGTCGAGATCGCCGACGAGGTTCCGGCCGAGTAATCGGACGGACTAGATTATCGAGACGGCCCGGGAGCGATCCCGGGCCGTTTTCGTTTGGGGCGCGAGGTTGACGGCCAGTTCCCCGCCCTATCTTTCTTCCCCATGGGACCGGGCGTTACGCGATCACTGACCGCCGCCGAGCGCGCCGCGCTCTCGGGCGGCCTGTGGGATGCGCTGATGGCCGCCGGCGCCTTTCCACGCCTCGTCTCCGCCGCCTCGCCCCTCGCCCGCCTGTCCCACCTCTGGCGCGGCCATACCCCCGTCCTCACCCTCGGAGACCGTATCTTCTGGGGCCGCGCCCCCAACGACTGCTCGCGCTCGCCGGCCGCCATGGCCCTGCTCCAGCACGAACTGCAGCATGTTCTCGACTACGCCACCGGCAGGATGAGCTGGCTCTCCTACGCCCTGCGGCCGCGCGACTGGACCTACGTGGTCCCCGACAGCGGCTGGGACTGGAACCGCCTGGGGGCCGAGCAACGCGCCGTGCTGGCCGAGCGGCTCTGGCGGGCCGAAAGGGCCGGCGCAGCGCCGGAGATCGCCCGGCTGCGCGCGGTTCTGCCCTGGGCTAGAACGGCGTCCTGATCGGCTCGAACACCGGGTCGCCGGGCCCGACGCCGGCCGGACGTCCCGGTCCGCGCTCCTCGCTGGTCCCGGACGGCACCGTCGGGTTCTCGCGGTAGGCCCGGTCGGCGTCCTGACGCGCCGCCGCCTGGTCGAAGCGACCGCGCTTGGCGGCGCTCATCGGCGCGGCGATCGGATCCGGCTGCTTGGCCCATTTGCCGCCGCGCTCCAGACAGGCCTCCCGCTCACGGCGGTTCAGGCCCACTGCGTCCGGATAGGCGCAGCCGTAGGAGCCGCGCAAGGCGCGGCGCGTGCCCTCGCCGGGCAGGGGAAAGACCGTCGCCGACCGACCGGAACCGCCCTTCGTCCCTCCGCTTGGCGCCGCCCCGGCCGGGGCGGGCGCGGGCAGGGGAGAGGCCGCGACCTCCGATGGCGGCGCGACGGCCGGAACATGCAGCAGCGGGGCGGTCGTATCCCGCCGCGGGATGCCGTTGGCCGGAGACCCGCCTGCCTGAGCGGGTGTGGGTCTGGCCGGCGGCGGCGGGCGGAAGAACAGTCCCAGCTCGATCGTCTCCTCGGGGACCGGCGGCCGCTCGCGCACGCCCGGCGCCGTCAGTCCGATCACGGCGAAGACACCGACATGGACCAGGGCCGACAACAGGGCGACGACGGCCATGCGCCGCCGGTCTCGCCTCCGATCGCGCGCCTGGGCCACGCCGCCTCCCGCCTCTGTCCAACAAGAACGCTGAGCGCTCGCGGCGGCCAAAACGTGTCTCCACTCTGGCGGTGGTGCGGCGGGTCCGTGCTCGGTCTGAAATCCTTCAGAATGGGCGCCGGCGGCCACCGCGTCCTGTCGCACCCTCGACGGGCGCTCATCGGGTTGGCCAGGCCCCGGACTTGACCCTCCCGGCGGCCGAGGCATAGTCGGGCGCCTGGGGGATCAAAGTTCATGTTTCGCGTACTGGGCGTCGTCTGCGCCATCGTCTGTCTTGCCGCGCCCACCGCCTGGGCCCAGCCCAAGCCCGCCGCCGCATCCTTCGGTCGTCTGCCGGCCATCCAGCAAGCCGTGATCTCGCCGGACGGCAAGAGCATCGCCATCCTCGGCGGCACCCCCAAGCGTCGGCTGATCTCGTTGTCGCCCATCGACGCGGCGACCGCCGTCCAGGTCGACCTCGGCACTGTCGACGTCAGAAACATCCGCTGGGCGGGCAACGGCTATGTCGTCATCCGAACGTCACGCTACGAGACGGACAACAACGGCGGCAACACCCCGCTCGCCTACCACTTCATCCGCAATGTGGTCATTGATTCGAAGGGCAAGGTCCTCAACCAGCTGCTGGGTGGCAACTCCTACTCCCAGTACACGACAGAGCAGGCTGTCCTTGGCGTGCTGGATGGACCCAAGCCCATCGCCATCATGGCGGGCCTGGACATGGACAACGAGGCGTTGGCCGGGCGAAGCAGCCGCATCCGCACAGCCGACAACCTGCTGGTTTCGACTCTCTACCGGGTCGATGTCGCGACCGGCAAAGGCGCCATCATCGAACGCGGCAACCAGAAGACCCGGGGCTGGGATGTCGACCTGACGGGTGAGGCGCGGATGCGCTGGGACATCGATACGACCAGCCGCCTGGAGACCCTTTATGTCAGGCCCAAGCGGTCGAGCAGCTGGAAGGTGTTCGACCGGGCCCGTTATGACCTCCCGCTGGACCAGGCGGTCCTCGGCTACTCCGACCCAGAAGACGCCATCGTTCTGTTGAAGACCGCGCCCGAGGGCGTGCAGGTGGTCAGCCGCAAGCTGACCGACGGCTCGGAAACCGTGCTGGGGCCGCAGGTCCCCAGCCTGCATCCTGCTGTTGTCTGGGACCCCTTCCTGTCCGCACCGGTCGCCATCGTCACCGGCGAGGAGCGGCCGGTCTACCAGTGGCTGGATCCACAGCTGGGCGCCGTTCACGCCAAGCTCGGCCGAGTCTTCAAGGGCAAGTCGGTCCAGCTGAGCAGCTGGTCCCGCGACCGCAGCCGCTACCTGATCCGCGTCGACGCCCCGGACACGGTGCCCCAGTGGCTGCTGTTCGAGACGGCCGGCAACCAGGTCTCGCCGATCGGTCATGAGTATCCCGACCTCAGCGAGGCCCCGATGGGGACGACCCGCTGGCTGACCTACAAGGCCCGCGACGGGCTGGAGATCCCCGCCTACCTGACGCTGCCCCCGGGCCTGGCCGCCGGCGTCAAGCCCCCGCTGGTGGTCCTGCCGCACGGGGGGCCGGCGGCGCGCGATGAATTCGAGTTCGACTGGTGGGCGCAGTTCCTGGCCTCCCGGGGCTACGCCGTCCTGCGGCCGCAGTTCCGCGGCTCCAAGGGCTTTGGCGAGACCTTCGAACGGGCCGGCGACGGCGAATGGGGCGGCAAGATGCAGACCGACCTGCTGGACGGCGTCGCCCAGCTGGCCAGGGACGGCGTCATCGACCCCAAGCGGGTCTGCATCGTCGGGGCCAGCTATGGCGGCTACGCGGCGCTGGCCGGGGTCTCCCTGCATCCCGACGACTACCGCTGCGCGGTCTCGGTGGCCGGGATTTCCGACATCGGCCTGATGCTGCTCGACACCCGGCGGGCTGGCGGCGCCGATTCGCCCGGCCTGCAGTACTGGCGGCGGGTCGCCGGCGATTCCCGCGCCACCCCAGGCATCCTGGCGGCAACCTCGCCGGCCAAGCAGGCGGCGAAGATCAAGGCGCCGGTGCTGCTCATCCACGGCGCGGAAGACACGGTGGTCGACATCAACCAGTCGCGGACTATGGAGGCGGCCATGAAGGCCTCCAGGGGCGACGTGCAGTTCGTTGTCCTGCCGGGCGACGACCACTATTTGTCCAGTTCCGAGACCCGCACCCGGATGCTGGAGGCGGTGGATGTCTTCCTGGCCAAACACCTGCCGGTCGCGCCCTGATTTCGGGCGGGCGCGCGACGGGGCCTCCCGGCGCCGCTAAGAGTCCGCAAAGCCTTGACCTTTGGGGGTCTCGCGAGTATCTAGCCCGCTCTTTCGAGGCAGGGTCTTAACGGATCCTCACCCGAGGAACTCCAAGGACCCGCCGGCCGCCTCAGCGCTGCCGGTGAGTTTGCGCGTTCAACGGCCTTGAATGACGAACCCTATAGGACCCTGAAGCGCCTCGGCCGAAAGGCACACGCTTCCACGAGCACAGAGATTAGATGCCTACAGTCAACCAACTGATCCGTAAGCCGCGGCAACCCAAGCCCGTGCGCAACAAGGTTCCGGCCCTTAAGGGCTGCCCCCAGCGCCGTGGTGTCTGCACCCGCGTTTACACCACCACCCCCAAGAAGCCGAACTCGGCTCTGCGGAAGGTGGCCAAGGTCCGTCTGACCACCGGCGTCGAAGCCGTGTGCTACATCCCCGGTGAAGGTCACAACCTTCAGGAGCACAGCGTCGTGCTCATCCGTGGGGGCCGCGTGAAGGACCTTCCCGGCGTTCGCTACCACATCCTGCGTGGCGTCCTCGATACCCAAGGGGTCAAGGACCGCAAGCAGCGCCGTTCGCACTACGGCGCCAAGCGCCCGAAGTAAGGAAGAGATCCTATGTCCCGTCGTCGTCGCGCAGAGAAGCGCCAGGTGCTGCCGGACCCCAAGTTTGGGGATCTGGTTGTCACGAAATTCATGAACTACGTCATGTACGAAGGCAAAAAAGCCGTCGCCGAGAACATCATCTACGGCGCCTTCGACATTCTGGAAGCCAAGCGCAAGGACCAGGGCCCCCTGGAAACCTTCCATGGCGCCCTGGACAACGTGGCCCCGGCCATCGAAGTCCGGTCGCGCCGGGTCGGTGGCGCCACCTACCAGGTTCCGGTCGAGGTTCGTCCCGAGCGCCGTCGCGCTCTGGCCATCCGCTGGCTGGTGACCGCCGCGCGCAAGCGTGGTGAGAACACCATGACCGAAAAGCTGGCCGGCGAACTGCTGGACGCTTCGAACAACCGCGGCACCGCGGTCAAGAAGCGCGAAGACACGCACAAGATGGCGGAAGCCAACCGGGCGTTCTCCCACTACCGCTGGTAACTTTCCAGCGCCGTCAGGTCTTACAGACGCGGGCGGTTTGAAATCTCAAACCGCCCGTTTCGCTCATTCTAACACCAGGCATATCCCATGGCCCGCGCCAGCAAGATTGAAGACTACCGCAACTTCGGAATCATGGCCCACATCGATGCGGGCAAGACGACGACGACCGAGCGGATCCTGTTCTACACCGGCAAGAACCACAAGATCGGTGAAGTCCACGATGGCGCGGCCACCATGGACTGGATGGACCAGGAGCAGGAGCGTGGCATCACGATCACCTCCGCCGCCACGACCGCCTTCTGGAACGACCACCGGCTGAACATCATCGACACCCCCGGGCACGTCGACTTCACCATCGAAGTCGAACGCTCGCTGCGCGTGCTCGATGGCGCGGTCACCGTTCTCGACGGCAACGCCGGCGTTGAGCCGCAGACCGAAACCGTCTGGCGCCAGGCCGACAAGTACCGCGTGCCCCGCATCGTGTTCGTCAACAAGATGGACAAGATGGGCGCCGACTTCGTCAAGTCGGTCGAGAGCATCCGCGACCGCCTGGGCGCCAAGGCCGTTCCGATCCAGCTGCCGATCGGCGCCGAGACCTCGCTGAAGGGCCTCGTCGACCTGGTCCGCATGAAGGCCGTCGTCTGGGACGCCGACACCATCGGCGCCACCTTCCACGACGAGGAAATCCCGGCCGACATGAAGGAGGAGGCGGAAGCCGCCCGTCACTACATGATCGAGAACGCCGTCGAGCTCGACGACGACGCCATGGAAGCCTACCTCGGCGGCGAAGAGCCTTCGGTCGAAGTCATCAAGAAGTGCATCCGCAAGGCCGTGCTGACCGGCGCCTTCTACCCGATCCTCTGCGGCTCGGCTTTCAAGAACAAGGGCGTCCAGCCCCTGCTCGACGCTGTCGTCGACTACCTGCCTTCGCCGGTGGACATCCCGCCGACCAAGGGCATCGACTTCCGCACCGAGGAAGAAATCGTCCGCAAGGCGTCGGACGACGAGCCCCTCGCCGTGCTCGCGTTCAAGATCATGGACGACCCCTTCGTCGGTTCGCTGACCTTCTGCCGCATCTACTCGGGCAAGCTGGAAACCGGCATGGGCCTGCTGAACTCGACCCGCGACCGCAAGGAACGCGTCGGGCGCATGCTGCTCATGCACTCCAACAACCGCGAAGACATCAAGGAAGCCTATGCCGGCGACATCGTCGCCCTGGCCGGCCTGAAGGACACCCGCACCGGGGACACCCTGTGCGATCCCAACAAGTCGCCGGTCATCCTCGAGCGCATGGAATTCCCGGCCCCGGTCATCGAGATCGCGGTTGAGCCCAAGTCCAAGGCCGACCAGGAAAAGCTGGGCGTCGCCCTGGCCAAGCTGGCGTCGGAGGATCCGTCCTTCACCGTCTCGACCGACCACGAGTCGGGCCAGACGATCCTGAAGGGCATGGGCGAGCTGCACCTCGACATCAAGATCGACATCCTGAAGCGGACCTACAAGGTCGAAGCCAACATCGGCGCGCCGCAGGTTGCCTATCGCGAGTCCCTGGGTCGCAAGGCCGAGATCGACTACACCCACAAGAAGCAGACCGGCGGTACGGGCCAGTTCGCCCGCATCAAGATGATCTTCGAACCGGGCGAGCCCGGCTCGGGCTTCGTGTTCGAAAGCGCCATCGTCGGCGGCAACGTGCCGAAGGAATACATCCCCGGTGTCCAGAAGGGCCTCGAGTCGTCCAAAGAAAACGGCCTGCTGGCCGGCTTCCCGCTGATCGACTTCAAGGCGACCCTGATCGACGGCGCCTACCACGACGTCGACTCCTCGGTCCTCGCCTTCGAAATCGCCGCCCGCGCCGCCTTCAAGGAGCTCCGTGAAAAGGGCGCCCCCAAGCTGCTCGAGCCGATCATGGCCGTCGAAGTCGTCACCCCGGAAGACTACCTGGGTTCGGTCATCGGCGATCTGAACGGTCGTCGGGGCATGATCCAGGGCCAGGACACGCGCGGCAACGCGATCGTCGTCAACGCCTTCGTGCCGCTGGCCAACATGTTCGGCTATGTGAACACCCTTCGCGGGATGTCGCAGGGCCGCGCCGCCTTCACGATGCAATACGACCACTACGACCCGGTGCCGCAACACGTCGCCGACGAAGTGATCAAGAAGTACGCCTAAGAGCTTGACCGGGTCAGCCGAAAGGCCGACCCGAACAGGCGCTGAAAGAACACCTACCCAACCCTAGTTTAGAGGACAGGCCCGGACAGGGCTGGAGCTTGAAATGGCTAAAGAGAAGTTCGAACGCAACAAGCCGCATTGCAACATCGGCACCATTGGTCACGTTGACCATGGCAAGACGACGCTGACGGCTGCGATCACCATGGTGCTGGCCAAGACCAGCGGCGGGGTGGCCAAGTCCTACGCCGACATCGACGCGGCGCCGGAAGAGAAGGCCCGCGGCATCACCATCAACACCGCGCACGTGGAATACGAGACGGCCAACCGTCACTACGCCCACGTCGACTGCCCCGGCCACGCCGACTATGTGAAGAACATGATCACCGGCGCCGCCCAGATGGACGGCGCGATCCTGGTGGTGTCGGCCGCCGACGGCCCGATGCCGCAGACCCGCGAGCACATCCTGCTGGCCCGCCAGGTCGGCGTGCCGGCCCTGGTGGTGTTCATGAACAAGGTCGACATGGTCGACGACGAAGAGCTGCTCGAGCTGGTCGAGATGGAAGTTCGCGAGCTTCTGTCGAGCTACCAGTTCCCGGGCGACGACATCCCGATCACCAAGGGTTCGGCCCTGGCCGCCGTCGAGGGCAAGACCCCGGCGATCGGCGAGGAAGCCATCCTGGCCCTGATGCAGACCGTCGACGACTACATCCCGCAGCCGGCCCGTCCGCTGGACCTGCCGTTCCTGATGCCGGTGGAAGACGTGTTCTCGATCTCGGGCCGCGGCACCGTGGTCACCGGCCGGATCGAAAAGGGCATCGTCAAGGTTGGCGAGGAAGTCGAGATCGTCGGCATCCGCGCCGTCCAGAAGACGACCTGCACCGGCGTCGAGATGTTCCGCAAGCTGCTTGACCAGGGCCAGGCCGGCGACAACGTCGGCGTGCTGCTGCGCGGCACCAAGCGTGAAGACGTCGAGCGCGGCCAGGTTCTCTGCAAGCCGGGCTCGATCACGCCGCACACCAAGTTCGTGGCCGAAGCCTACATCCTGACCAAGGAAGAGGGCGGCCGTCACACCCCGTTCTTCACTAACTACCGTCCGCAGTTCTACTTCCGGACCACGGACGTGACCGGGATCATCAAGCTGCGCGAAGGCGTGGAAATGATCATGCCGGGCGACAACGCCGAACTGGACGTCGAGCTGATCACCCCGATCGCCATGGACCAGGGCCTGCGCTTCGCCATCCGCGAAGGCGGCCGCACCGTCGGCGCCGGCGTCGTGTCGAAGATCGTCGAGTAGCTTTCAGCGCCTGCTGAGACAGCGAAGGGCCCGGAGGAAACTCCGGGCCCTTTTGCTATGGCAGGGACTCCGGCCGGGCATGCATCGCCCGGCCAGGTTCGTCGAAGGGCCGGCGGTCCGGCTCAGTCGAAAATGTCGAAGATCGAGCGCTTCTTGTGATAGCCGCCGTGGCCGTAGCCGCGCTCGCCATACTCGCCCCGTTCTCCGCGCTCGCCACGCTCGCCATACTCACCCCGCTCGCCATATTGATTGCCCCAAGGTTGCGGCGAGGCCTGCGGCGGCGCGGGACCCCGGACAGGGGGCGGCGGAGCCGCGTCCTGGGCCGCGGAGGCCATCAGCTTTTCCAGCTCGCCGCGGTCCAGCCAGACGCCCCGGCAGGTGGGGCACATGTCGAACTGCACGCCGGCGCGGTCCACGGTCTGCATGGGGCCGTTGTCATTGGGACAGAGCAGAAGAGGCATATGAAGGGTCCTTCCAGACAGGCGGCGGCGTCAGCCCACGCGCCCGGTTGCGATGTGATACGTCCGACATCATGACCCGCAACAGAGGTTGCTCGTCACCAGAGGGGCCCGGTCCGCATCCTAGAGATGGGCGCCGGCGCGGCTCAGGCAAGGTCTGTCGTGCGGGCCGTCGAACAGGCTACCCTGCGTCCGGCGTCGTGGGCGCGCTGCGCCAGAGGAGTGGTAAGCTTGATCGTATCGGAAGTGCTGACCCCGGCGGAGGTCCTGATCCTGCAGGACGGGCTTGCCGCCGCCCCCTTCCGCGACGGCCGGGCCACCGCCGGCGCCGCCGCCGGCAAGGTCAAGCACAACGAGCAGGCCCGTAGCGACGATCCCGCCGTTGTGGCGCTGGCCCGCCGCGTCCGCCTCGCCCTGGAAGCCGATGAGGCGGTCCGCACCCTGGTGCGGCCGACCCGCTGGTCGAACCTCATATTCTCCCGCTACGGCCCCGGCCAGCAGTACGGGCTTCATGCGGACAATGCCGCCATGTACGACGCCGAGGGCTGGCCTTTCCGAACCGACGTCAGCTTCACCCTCTTCCTGTCGGATCCCGAAACCTACGAGGGGGGCGCCCTGCTGATCCAGGATGCGGCCGGGGATCGCGAGTTCCGCCCGCTCGCCGGCCACGCGGTCTTCTACCCTACCAGCCAGCTGCACCGCGTGACGCCGGTCACCCGGGGCGTCCGGCTGGCCTGCGTCGGCTGGGTGCAGAGCCTCATCCGCCGAGCCGACCAGCGGGACCTGCTGTTCGACCTGGAGCGCGCCCGCCAACGCCCGGAGGCCGAAGACGCGCCCCTGCGTCTCGACCGGGCGATCGGCAACCTTCTGCGCATGTGGGGGGAGCCGTGAAAGGCCCTGCTGGCCCCCGGCCCCGTCGCCGGGCGTTGATGCTGCTAAATCCCAATGCCCGCCGGGGCGGCCAGGCGCTCGAGGTGGTCGACCGCCTCGCCGCCGGCGGCATCGACGTCACCATCGAGCGATTTGCCTCCCCTGCCGAGGTCTCTGCCGACATCGTCCGCCGGGCCGCGGGCGCTGACCTGGCCATCGTCTGCGGCGGCGACGGGACCATTGCAGCGGCGGCCCAGGGGCTGTTCGAGACGGGGCTGCCCATGGGGGTGCTGCCGCTCGGCACCGCCAACGACCTGGCCCGCACCCTGGGGCTGCCGCTTGACCTCGCGGCCGCCGCCGACGTTATCGTCCGGGGTCGGACCGAACGCATCGACATGGGCGAGGTCAACGGCCATGCGTTCTTCAACGTCGCCAGTCTGGGGCTCAGCGCAGACCTGGCCAGCGGCCTGACGCAGCAGAACAAGCGCCGCTGGGGCCGCCTGGCCTACGGGGTTCGCGCCCTGCAGGTGTTGTTCGCCGCCCGCCCTTTCGAAGGCCGGATCGTCAACCGCCAGGAGACGGTGACGGTCCGCACCCTGCAGATCGCTGTCGGCAACGGCCGTCACTATGGCGGGGGCTCGGTCGTCCATGAGCATGCCAGCATCCTCGACGGCCACCTGGACCTCTACAGCCTGCAACCCGGCGCCGTCTGGAAACTGGCCCTGATGTTCGGCGCCTTCCGCCGGGGTAGCCACGGGCTCTGGGCGGAGGTGCAGACCTCTCGTTGCGTCGAGTTCGACATCCGGACCGACAGGCCTCAGCCGATCAATGTCGACGGCGACATCGTCACCCAGACCCCGGCCCATTTCATCGTGCGGCCGGCGGCGATCGAGGTTTTCGTGCCCTAGGACGCGCCTAGCGCGCGCCCTCGACGATCATCTCCGTCGCCCCGACCACCAGCACGTCCTCGACCAGCCCGCTGGAGGCCTGGCCATACCGGCGCAGCGCCCGCATCCGCAGCTCGAAGGTCACGTAGCTCGCCACCACCGCCGCCGTCGCCGCCAGCAGGCCGCCCGCCACTGCGTGGCGTCGCGGGGCCAGGGCCGCGCCGGCGATGCCTGCCGTCACCAGCCGCGCCGCCAGCCCCGCCGGCACGATTCGGTCGGGAGCCGACTTCCACTTGTCGCCCCACAGCTCGCCCGCCGCGAGCAGCTTGGAGCCCGCTGCCACCACCGGATGGCCCAGCCACCCCGGCGCCCCGCTGTCGACCGGCAGCCGCCCGGCCCGCGCCGCTTCGCTGACGGCGGCCAGGGGGGTCATCGAACGAGCGCCGGCGACAAGGCCGATGAGAAGCGAGCGGATCATGGGGAAGGTCTCCGGAAAGGCACTGAGGGTCTGAAGCGTCCGGCTCCCGGCTTTGATCCGAGGCGCAGGCCATTTCGCCGCCATTCGGCCAAAGCTGACCGCTATGGGGCGGCCATGTTTAAATCCCTGCCGGTCGTCCTGCTGTCCCTGCTGGCGAGCCCCGCCCTGGCCGCGCCGCCGCCGCGCGACATGAGCAACTTCGCCGGCCGCATGCTGGAGGGCCATAACCTGGCCCGCCGCGAGCTCGGCCTGGCCAGTCTGCAATGGGACGAGGCCCTGGCGCGGGACGCGGACGACTGGGCCCGGGGCCTGGCCTACCGCAACCGGTTCGAGCACTCCCACGCCGAAGTGGTCGGCGAGAACCTGTGGATGGGGACCAGCGGCCGCTTCACCTACGAGGACATGCTGGAGACCTGGGCCCGCGAGAAGCTAGACTACCGGCATGGTGCGTTCCCGGACGTCTCGCCCAGCGGCCGCGTCGTCGGCCACTACACCCAGATGGTCTGGAGCACGACCACCCACGTCGGCTGCGCCCTCGCGCCCTCCGACCGTTTCGAGTACCTCGTCTGCCGCTACAGCCCGCAAGGCAATTGGATCGGTCAACGCGCCTACTGAAGACCGCCGCCGACTCGCGGTTCGGAGACGCCGGGGACTCCAGCTTGCGGGTGGGTCGGCCTTCAACGGTTTGACGATCTCCAGGATCGGCTGCGGTCGCCCGCCCCACGAGGTTCCCGGCAAGTTGAACCCTTTGACCCATCCAGCCGCTGACACCCCGGGGCCCGGCCGCTAAGACATGTCCGTGTTATCACAAGGAGATTCCATGGCTGATCCCGCTCCGGTTCTGGTCCTGCTTGGCGGGGCGGGCGATCTGTCCATGCGGATGTTGCTTCCTTCCCTGCTTCACCTGGAGATGGACGGCCTGCTGCCCGAGGGCCTGCGCGTCATCGCCGTCGGCCGCGCCGAAGGCGACGCAGCCAGCTACCGCAAGGACGTCAAGGCCCACATCAAGGAGAAGGCCGGCGAGGCCTGGGACAGGCTCTCCGCCCGCCTCGACTACCTCTCGACCGACGCCGGCAAGCCCGAGGGCGCCGAGGCTCTCAAGGATCGCATTGGTGAAGCCGGGCTGATCGTCATCTACTACGCCCTGTCCCCCAGCCTGTTCGCCCCGGTCACCAAGGCGCTAAGCGAGGCAGGCCTGATCGGCGAGAACACTCGCCTCGTGCTGGAAAAGCCGATCGGCCGCGACCTGGAGTCCAGCCGCCAGACCAACGCCGTCATCGCCGAGGCGGCCGAGGAGCGGCAGGTCTTCCGCATCGACCACTACCTGGGCAAGGAAACCGTCCAGAACCTCATCGCCCTGCGCTTCGCCAACGCCCTGTTCGAGCCGTTGTGGAACAACCTGGCCATCGATCATGTACAGATCACCGTCGCTGAAACGCAGGAGGTGGGGGACCGCTGGCGCTATTACGACGAGTACGGCGCCATCCGCGACATGCTGCAGAACCACATGCTGCAGCTCCTCTGCCTGGTCGCCATGGAGCCGCCGTCGGACCTCGAGGCCGATGCGGTGCGCAACGAGAAGGTCAAGGTTCTGCGCTCCCTGCGCCCCTTCACCCCGGAAGCGGCCGAGAAGGACAGCGTGCGCGGCCAGTACGTCGCCGGCATGGCCGACGGCCACCCCGCCGCCTCCTACGAGGCCGAGGTCGGCCGCCCCTCCGGCACCGAGACCTTCGTCGCCTTGACCGCCTGGATCGACAACTGGCGCTGGAAGGGCGTGCCCTTCTTCTTGCGCACCGGCAAGCGGATGGCCGAGCGCCGCACCGAGATCGTCATCCAGTTCAAGGCCGTGCCCCACTCGATCTTCGGCCCCTACGGCGACCGCGACATCCAGGCCAACCGCCTTGTGATCGAACTTCAGCCGCACGAGGACATTTCACTGACCATCATGAACAAGCGTCCGGGCCTCAACGGCGAACATATGCGCCTCCAGCCCCTGCCGCTGTCGCTGAGCCTGGCCAAGGCGCTGGGCGAGGAGGGCGGCCGGCGGCGGATCGCCTATGAGCGTCTGCTGCTCGATGTGATGCGCGGCGATCCCACCCTGTTCGTGCGCCGCGACGAGGTCGAGGAGGCCTGGCGCTTCGTCGACGGCGTCGCCGAGGCCTGGGCCCAGGCCGGCGTGCAGCCCAAGCCCTATCCGGCCGGCAGCTGGGGCCCCGCCGGCGCCTCCGGCCTAATCGAGCGCTCGGGACGCGCCTGGAATGACTGAACGGCCCGCCCTGGAGGTGTTCGAAAACCCGCAAGGCGCCGCCGACGCCGCCTGCGCCGCCATTGTCGAACGGTTGAGGGCAGCCCTGATCGATCGGGGCGCCGCCAATCTTTGCGTCACCGGCGGCTCGACCCCCGGTCCGGTCTATGACCGCCTGAGCCAGGTCGATCTCGACTGGAGCCACGTCTCCATAACCCTGTCGGACGAGCGCTGGGTCGATACCGCGTCCGCCGACTCCAACGCCCGCCTGGTGCGTGAGCGGCTGCTGGTCGGCCCCGCCGCCGCCGCCCGCTTCGTCTGCCTCAAGGGCGATGAGACCGACCCGGTGCACGGCGCCTGGGCGGCCGATCTCAAGGTCGCGCCGTTGCAGCCCTTCGACGCCGTCCTCTTGGGCATGGGCGACGACGGCCACATCTGCTCGCT
The DNA here is from genome assembly GCA_004144935.1 of Caulobacteraceae bacterium. Lineage (GTDB taxonomy): Bacteria > Pseudomonadota > Alphaproteobacteria > Caulobacterales > Caulobacteraceae > Caulobacter. Next base: position 17,468 of record SDZP01000010.1, read on the forward strand.
GTTCCCCGGCAACCCGGTGCTGGAGCAGGGGCTGGATCCGGCCGCCGCGCGCCTGGTGCTGCACACGCCGGCCGGCCGGCCCGCGCCGGCCCAGGACCGGGTCACCCTGACCCTGCCGGCCCTTATCCATGCCGGTCTGATCCTCATCCTGACCTCCGGCCAGCCCAAGCGCGTCATCCTCGAGCGCGACGGCGACGAGCCCGTCCACCACCTCATCCGCGCCGTCAACCGAGGCGACATCCGCCTCCTCTGGTCGGCCTGAAAGCCATGCCCATGCATCCCGTCGTCGCCGAAGTCACCGCGGCCATCGTCGAACGCAGCCGGGAGAGCCGCGCCGCCTACCTGGCCATGATCGAGGCGATGCGGGTCGAGGGGCCGGGCCGGGGCAAGCTCTCCTGCGCCAACTGGGCCCACGCCTTCGCCGCCTCGCCGGGGGAGGACCGCCTGCGGGCGCTGGATCCCAAGGCTCCCAACCTCGGCATCGTCTCGGCCTACAACGACATGCTCTCGGCCCATCAGCCGCTGGAGAACTACCCGGCCATCATCAAGGCCGCCGCCCGCAAGGCCGGGGCCACGGCCCAGTTCGCCGGCGGCGTGCCGGCCATGTGCGACGGGGTCACGCAAGGCCGGCCGGGCATGGAGCTCAGCCTCTTCTCCCGAGACGTCATCGCCCTGGCGACCGGCGTCGCCCTCAGTCACGATGCGTTCGACGCCGTCATCATGCTCGGCGTCTGCGACAAGATCGTCCCCGGGCTGGTGATCGGCGGCCTCGCCTACGGCTGGCTGCCGACGATCCTGATGCCGGCCGGGCCGATGACCAGTGGCCTGCCCAACAATGAGAAGGCCCGCATCCGCGCCCTCTACGCCGAGGGCAAGATCGGCCGCGACGAGTTGCTGGCGGCCGAACAGGCCAGCTACCACGGCCCCGGCACCTGCACCTTCTACGGCACCGCCAACTCCAACCAGATGCTGATGGAGCTGATGGGCCTGCACCTGCCGGGCTCGGCCTTCGTCACCCCCGGCACTCCCCTGCGCGAAGCCCTGGTCGCCCATTCGGCCATCCGGGCGGCGCAGATCGGGGTGAAGTCCAACGACTGGACGGCCATGGGCCATGTCATCGACGAGAAGGCGATCGTCAACGGCGTCGTCGGGCTGATGGCCACCGGCGGCTCGACCAACCACTGCCTGCACCTGCCGGCCATGGCGGCGGCCGCCGGCATCAAGCTGACCCTCGAGGACATGGACGCCCTCAGCCGCGTCACCCCCCTGCTGGCCCGGGTCTATCCCAATGGCCAGGCCGACGTGAACCACTTCCAGGCGGCTGGCGGCCTGGCCTTCGTCACCCGCGAACTGCTGGCCGCCGGGCTGTTGCATGAGGATGTCCGCACCGTCGCCGGGGCCGGCCTCTCGCGCTACACCCAGGAGCCGATGCTGGAGGGCGACAGCGTTTTCTGGCGCGACGGCGCGACGGCGAGCGGCGATCTCGACATCCTGCGCCCGGCCTCGGATCCGTTCGAGCGGGAAGGGGGCCTGCGCCTGCTCAGCGGTCCCCTCGGCCGGGCGGTGATCAAGGTCAGCGCCGTCAAGCCCGAGCACCGCACTGTCACCGCCCCGGCTGTGGTCTTCGACAATCAGGACGACTACCTGGCCGCCTTCAAGCGCGGCGAGCTCGACAAGGACTGCGTCGCCGTCGTCCGTTTCCAGGGCCCGCGCGCCAACGGCATGCCCGAACTGCACAGCCTGACGCCGCCCCTGTCGGTGTTGCAGGATCGCGGCCGCAAGGTGGCGCTGGTCACCGACGGGCGCATGTCCGGCGCCTCCGGCAAGGTGCCGGCCGCCATTCATGTCACCCCCGAGGCTCTGAGCGGCGGCGCGCTCGCCCGCGTCCGCGACGGCGACGTCATCACCCTCGACGCCGAGGCCGGGACCCTGACCATCGCCGTCGACCCGGCCGAATTCGCCGCCCGCACGGCCGCCCAGGCCCCGCCGGCCGGCATCGGCCACGGCCGCGAACTGTTCGCCTCCCTGCGCTCGCTGGCCGGCGCGGCGGACGCCGGAGCATCCGTTCTTTTCGAAAACTGACTGATCAGCGTTCCGTGAACGTCAACGGAAGCTGCGTCACCCTGCCACGGGCCTCAAACGCCACAACCGTTTCAAAGATGAAACGCAACGGCGTGACGCCGGTTGACGCGGCGTGAGAACATACCGCATCATCGAACAGTTGTTCGTCGGACTGTTCCGGCGCGCGGATGGCACACGCAAGGGGGCGCGTTGGCGAAATCGCCACACCCGTACGGCCTGATCGAAACCCGGACCGCTGTCCGGGCCGAGGGCGTCGTTGCCCCATCCCCAAACTTCGAGATCGGCGGGACGAAACCGTCGCCGCCCAACACCCTGCTTGCCCGGGGAGGTGTCTCCGGCAGCGGATAACCAAAAAAGCAAACCGGCCACCGACGCTCGAACACAAGAAGCGCGGGGCCACCAGGAAACAACAGGGAGGGTAGTTTATGCGTAGGATAGCTTATCTGGCTGGCGGATCGGCGCTGGCGATGGCTGCGGCCATCGGGTTTGGCGGCATCGCCGCGGCCCAGAACGAACCCACCGAGGTCGGTGAGGTCGTCATCACCGGCTCGCTGATCGCCGGCACCCCCGAAGACGCGGCCCTGCCGGTCGACGTGATCGGCTCCGAAGAGCTGGCCAAGCAGGGCTCGCCCTCAACGGTCGAACTGCTCAAGGGCCTGTCGGTCTCCAACGGCGTGCTCGGCGACACCAACCAGTTCGACGCCCGCGCCCAGGGGTCGGAAGGCTCCGGCTCGGTGAACCTGCGCGGTCTTGGCCCGACGCGGACCCTCGTCCTGCTTAACGGCCGCCGGATGCCGATCAACCCGTTCGCCCTCGCCGGCGCCGGCGCGGTCGACACCAACATCATCCCCTCGGCCGCCATCGGCCGGGTCGAAGTGCTGAAGGACGGCGCCGCCGCCACCTACGGCTCCGACGCCATCGCCGGCGTGGTCAACTTCATCACCAAGAAGAACGTCGAGGGCGTCGAGGTTTCGGCCAGCTACCGCGCCATCGACGGGTCCGACGGTGACTGGACCGCCAGCGCCATCTGGGGCTGGTCCAACGACAGCGGCTCCGACGCCTTCATCTCGGCGGGCTACCAGCACCGGTCAGAGCTCTCGGTGACCGAGCGCGACTTCGCCAACCTCGACTACCTGCAAAACCCCGAAGGCGGCTGGACGGCGGCGGGCTCGCCCTCAAGCTTCATTCCCTTGGCGGCAACGACCACCGGGTTCCGCGACAGCAACTGCGCGCCCCTGGGCGGCTACGCCGGCTTCAGCGGCAACACGCCCGTCTGCTACGCCCACTACATCGAGTATGACAACCTCGTCGAAAAAGAAGACCGCCTCCAGATTTACGGCGAGTTCAATCACGAGTTCAACGACACCACCAAGCTGCACATCGAGGGCCTGTTCGCCTCCACCGACGTGCCGGAATGGAAGACCTCGCCGTCGTACGCCCTGCTGGCGACCCCGACGGCCACCACCTCGCCGGTTCCCGGCCGCTACTTCGTTCCCGGCACCAACCCGGGCCTGCAGCGCTACATCGTCGATAACCCGACCCTGAGTAACTACTTCCTGGCCAGCGGACTTTGCACCACCGGAGCGCTCCAGAGCCCCTGTGTCGGCTCCAACTCGGCGATCCTCGCCGCTGGCGCGCTGAACGTCGCCAACCGCCCGCACCTACTCGGCGGCAACCCGATGTTCGACTACGGGGCCTCGCGCGGCAGCCGCACCTTCGACGCCTTCCGGGTGTCGGCGGAACTCACCGGCCAGTTCACCGAGGGCCTCAACTGGCAGGTCAGCGCCACCTATGGCGAGGAAAAAGGCACCCGCACCGGCTACGACACCATCGTCGGCCGCTACCAGCTGGCCCTCCGCGGCCTTGGCGGCGCCAATTGCAACGGCATCGTGGCCGGCAACCCGGGCTCGACCTGCGAGTACTTCAACCCCTTCTCCAGCGCCATTCCGGGCTCGCCGGACTTCGACCCCGCGCTGGCGAACAGCAAGGAACTGACCAGCTGGTTCTTCAAGAAGCTGAGCACCGAACAGACCACTGGCCTGTTCGTCGCGGAGGCTGTGGTCAGCGGCAAGCTGTTCCAGCTGGGCGGCGGCGACGCGGCTTGGGCGGTCGGCACGCAGTACCGCAATTCCACCTTCGAGGCGCTCTACAACGACATCTCCAACCGCGCCATCAACCCGTGTCTCGATACCCCGATCAACGGCAGCACCGCCTGTGCGGCGCCGTCCGGGCCCTTCGCCTTCCTCGGCGTTGGCAGCGAAGCCTCCATCGAGCAGGCCACCTGGTCGGCCTTCGGTGAAGTCAGCCTGCCGTTCACCGACAGCTTCAACGTCTCGATCGCGGCCCGCTACGAAGACATCCAGGATGTCGGCTCGACCTTCGACCCGAAGATTTCCGCCAAATGGCAGATTTTCGAACCCCTGGCCGTCCGCGCCTCGATCGGCACCACCTTCCGGGCTCCGGTGCCGAACCAGCTGAACGATGACTTCGTCACCTCGCTGCAGTCGATCAACGGCACCTTCCGGGCCGTCGATATCTACGGCAACCCGGATCTGGAGCCGGAAACCGCCACCACCTACAACATCGGGCTCATCCTGAACGTCGGTGGATTCAAGGCGTCGGTCGACTACTTCAACTTCGACTTCAAGGACCCGATCACCACCGAGCCGGTCTCCGGCCTTGTGGCCCAGGTGTTCCCCAATGGCATCGGCACGATTCCCAACCCCGCCAACCCGCCTGTACCGCCAACTATTCCGGCCCAGGCCAACTGCGCCAGCCCGTTCGCGGCGCGCTTCAGCTTCTCGGGCGGCGCGACCTGCGGCTCCTTCGCCACGGCGGCCGCGGCGTCGGCCGCGATCACCCGGGTGCAGACCAACACCATCAACGGGGCCGGTGTGCAGACCTCAGGTATCGACGTGATGGCGGAATACGCCTTCGAGGACGTTGCCGGCGGAACGCTGACGGTCGGCGGCAGCGGGACCTATGTCATCGAGTACGTCACCGATGCCCTGGTCATCGACGGTGTCGAACTCAGCAAGTCGTTCGACGCGGTTGGCCTGCTGAACTATCAGACCACGGCCTACCCGCTGCCGCAGTGGAAAGGCAGCCTGTTTGTCGAATACAACAACGGGCCCCACAACGGCCGGATCACCGTTCGCCACATCGACGGTTACACCGACCAGCGGATTTCGCCGTTCGCGGCTGGCACATATGCCACCGACGCGGCGGTCCGGACCCCTGCCGCAGCCATCAAGAACGGCAAGAACATCGACAGCTTCACCACGGTGGACTTCACCTACCGTGTGTTCCTGCCTTGGGACTCGACGCTGGCGATCAGCGCGGACAACATCTTCGATCAGGATCCGCCGTTCGCCCGTCTCGACCTCAGCTACGACCCCTTCACGGCGAGTGGCCTGGGTCGGACCTTCAAGGTCAGCATGACCAAGAAGTTCTAGTCGGCGCGTTCCGAACTGGACGGGAAGGGGCGGTCTTCGGACCGCCCCTTTTCGTTTGCGCGGGGGGCTTGCCCTGGCGTCTCAACAGGGCCGTCCGGTTCAGCGCGTGAACAGGCCCAGAAGCAGGGGCCGCACGAACAGGCCTGCGGCCTCGTCCTTCTCAAGGCCGGTCACCCAGGCCCCCATGGAGGCGGCGGCGTTGAGCAGGGCGTTGAGCATATGGGCGGCGACCAGCGGGTCGACCGGCCGGATCGATCCCTCGGCGATACCGTCGGAGATCATGCCGGCGAAACGGTCGGAGACCCGGGCATAGCGGTCCGATATGTCCTGCCGCACTTCGATCGGCAGGGCGGTCATCGACGAGCCGCGCAGCAGCGGTCCGTCTTCCGACAGCTGGAACTCGGTGAGGGCAGACGCCGCCGCCGCCAGCCGCGTCCACTGGTCGGCCTTCAGGTCGCGGGCGGCCAGCTGGGCGGCGCGCAGGACGGTGAAGGTGCGGTCGAAACAGGCCAGGACCAGGTCGTCCTTGTCCTCGTTGTGGTGGTAGAAGCTGCCCTTGGTGACGTTCAGCTCGGCCGAGATCTTGTCCACCGAGGCGCCGCGGTAGCCGCGCCGGTTGATCAACCGCGTCGCCGCCAGCAGGAAGGTCTCCTGCGCCAGGTCCGGACCCTCGCGGGCCGCCAGGCTGTCCATCGGGATCGCTTCCGGCTGCCAGACCGCTCCCTGGGGCGCCATGCCGTGCAGGAAGCCCGGCACCAG
>SDZP01000672.1 GCA_004144935.1 Caulobacteraceae bacterium
CCTGAGGCTTCCAGCGCCTCACTCGACAGCGAAGCGGCCAGTTGCATGGCCAGGTCCTTAAAGGCGGCGGTCGGGCCGTGGAACAGTTCCAGCAGCCACAGGTCGTCCTCCAGCTGAACCAGGGGCGTGACAGCCGCCTCATCGAAACCGGCGACCAGCTTTTTCAGCGCATGGTCGAGCGCCCCAGCCGGCAAGGCCTCGCCGAGATACGGCGCCATGGAAGCCTTGGCGATCTCTTCATACGTCTGGCCGGGCGACCAGGCCGAGGGGCTCAGCGTCGGCCAGGCCGAGGGCATGTAGAGGCCGCCGTCGGGGGCGATGCCGCGCAGCAGGGCGTCGGCGAAATCGGTCGGGGCGGTGTCGCCGCGCGTGGAGATATAGGTGGAGGCAGCCTCGGTCATGACCCTGGTTCGTAGCCAGCCTATGGCCGCGCGTCACCTCAGAAATAGCCGGTACGCCAGGCAGGAATGCTGTCATGCGACGCTTTCGGCGGTGGCGCTGGCGGCGACAACACGCCATCTGTGCCGTGATGAACCGCAGGACCCTTCTTGTCAGGCTCGCCGTGATGGGCGCGGCGCTCGGCGGCGGCTGGTGGCTGAAGGACAATGTCCTCTGGCGAAAGCCCGACGTGACCTTTGATCCGCAACAGGCCTGGATCGACTGGGACGCGCCCCGCACCAGCCTGCCGACCGTCCGGGCCACGGTTGCGGGCCAGCCTGTGCGGGCCCTGATCGACAGCGGCGCCCAGTTCTCGGTCATCGACCGCAAGCTGTTCCAGCAGCTGGGCCAGGCCCACACCTTCGACATGCCGCTGTTGGCCTATGGGGTCGGCGGGGGCACGCAGCTAGGCAAGGGGGTGACGCTGGATATCGGCCTGGGTGCCCTTCAGATCGCCAATCTCAGAGCCGCCATCCTCGACCTCGGCCCCCTGGCCGGCGAGGCGGGCCTCGGCTCCCCCCTGATCCTGGGCCAGGACTTCCTGTCCCAGTGTCTGCTCGATCTGGATGTCGAGAAGCGGCGCCTGCGCTTCCTGCCGCCCGGCTCGGCTGTGCCGGGACATGTCCTGCCGGTGGAGGTGCGCCGCGTCGGCCGGGCGCTGGGGACCACCATCACGGTCGAGGGCGCAGTCATCGAGGCCGTGATCGACACCGGCGCCTCGGGCCTTCTTTCGCTCAGCCGGGAGGCGGCCGAGGGCGCAGGCCTGCTGGACGAGCGGGCG
>SDZP01000223.1 GCA_004144935.1 Caulobacteraceae bacterium
AAGCGGGCCTGAGGCTCAAGGGGCCGTCTTCGACTGAAGACGGCCCCTTGAGCCTCAGGCCCGCTTCTTGCGCCGCTCGGCCGCCCGGTCGCGGTGGCGCTTGAGCAGGACGTCGAGGTAGCGCCCGGTCCAGCTCCCCGGGATCGCCGCCACCGTCTCCGGCGTGCCGACCCCGACGATCTCGCCGCCGCCGTCGCCGCCCTCGGGTCCGAAGTCGACCAGCCAGTCGGCGGTCTTCACCACGTCGAGGTTATGCTCGATGACGACCACGGTGTTGCCCTGGTCGACCAGCTCGTGGAGCACTTCCAGCAGCTTGCGGACGTCCTCGAAATGCAGGCCGGTGGTCGGCTCGTCGAGGATGTAGAGGGTGCGGCCCGTGGCCCGCTTGCTCAGTTCCTTGGACAGCTTCACCCGCTGCGCCTCGCCGCCCGACAGGGTGGTCGCCGACTGGCCGACCTTGACGTAGCCCAGGCCCACCCGGTTCAGCGTCTCCATCTTGTCGCGCACCGACGGCACGGCCTTGAAGAACTCGCCGGCCTCCTCGACGGTCATGTCCAGCACCTCGGCGATGGACTTGCCCTTGAACAGCACCTCCAGGGTCTCGCGGTTGTAGCGCTTGCCCTTGCAGACGTCGCAGGTGACGTAGACGTCGGGCAGGAAGTGCATCTCGATCTTGATCAGCCCGTCGCCCTGGCAGGCCTCGCAGCGGCCGCCCTTGACGTTGAAGCTGAACCGGCCGGGCCCATAGCCGCGGACCTTGCTCTCCGGCAGGTTGGCGAACCAGTCCCGGATCGGCTGGAAGGCCCCGGTGTAGGTGGCCGGGTTCGACCGCGGGGTGCGGCCGATCGGGCTCTGGTCGATGTCGATGACCTTGTCGAAGTTCTCCAGTCCCTCGATCTTCTCGTGCGGGGCGGGGGCGTCGGAGGCGTTGTTGAGCCGCCGGGCGGCGGCCTTGTACAGCGTCTCGATGGTGAAGGTCGACTTGCCGCCGCCTGACACCCCGGTGATGCAGGTGAAGGTCCCCACCGGGATCTCCGCCGTGACGCCCTTCAGGTTGTTGCCGCTGGCCCCGACGACGCGCAGCACGTTCTTCTTGCTGATCGGCCGGCGCTTCTCCGGCACCTCGATCTCCCGCGTGCCGACCAGATACTGCCCGGTCATCGACTTGGGGCTGTTCATGATGTCCTGCGGAGTGCCCTCGGCGCAGATCTCGCCGCCATGGATGCCGGCCGCCGGGCCCATGTCGATGACATAGTCGGCGGTCAGGATCGCCTCCTCGTCATGCTCGACAACCAGGACCGAGTTGCCGAGGTCGCGCAGGCCCTGCAGCGACTGCAGCAGCCGGGTGTTATCCCGCTGGTGCAGGCCGATCGAGGGCTCGTCGAGGACGTACAGCACGCCGGTCAGGCCCGAGCCGATCTGGCTGGCCAGGCGGATGCGCTGGCTCTCGCCGCCCGACAGGGTGCCGGAAGCCCGCGACATGTTCAGATAGTCGAGGCCGACGTCGACCAGGAACCGCAGGCGGTCGTTGATCTCCTTCAGGATCCGCCGGGCAATCTCCATCTGCTTGTCGGAGAGCTGGCCTTCCAGGCTCGCGAACCACTCCTTGGCCGGCCGGATGGCCATGCCGGAAATCTCCGCCACGTTCCTGCCGGCGATCTTCACGGCCAGGGCCTCGGGCCGCAGGCGGGCGCCGCCACAGGCCTCGCAGGGGGTGTCGGACTGGTAGCGGCCCAGTTCCTCGCGCACCCAACTGCTGTCGGTCTCCCGCCAGCGCCGCTCGAGGTTGGGCAGCACGCCTTCGAACGGCTTCACCACCTCGTACTTGCGGGCGTTGTCGTCGTAGACGAACTTGATCTTCTCAGTGCCCGTTCCGTAGAGCACCACCTCCTGGGCCTTCTCGGGCAGGTCATGCCAGGGCTTGTCCATCGAGAAGCCGTAGTGACGGCTCAGGGCCTGCAGGGTCTGGGTATAGAGCGGCGAGGGACCCTTGGCCCAGGGCGCGACGGCGCCCTTGTGCAGGCTCTTGTCCTTGTCCGGCACGATCATGTCGGGGTCGAAGGCCAGCTTGGCGCCCAGGCCGTCACAGACCGGGCAGGCGCCGGCCGGGTTGTTGAACGAGAAAAGCCGGGGCTCGATCTCGGCGATGGTGAAGCCGCTGACCGGGCATGCGAACTTCTCGGAGAACAGCAGGCGCTGCGGCTCCTTCTCGCCCTCCTTGGCCTCGGCCCATTCGGCGACGGCCAGGCCGTCGGCCAGGCGCAGGGCCTGCTCCAGGCTGTCGGCGTAGCGCTGCCCCAGGCCCTCCTTGGTGACCAGCCGGTCGACCACCACGTCGATGTCGTGCTTGAATTTCTTGTCCAGATCCGGGACGTCCTCGATGGGATACAGGGTCCCGTCGATCTTCAGCCGCTGGTAGCCCTGCTTGCGCCACTCGGCGATTTCCTTGCGGTACTCGCCCTTCCTGTCGCGGACGACCGGGGCCAGCAGGTAGATGCGTTCGCCCTCCGGCAGGGCGGTCAGCTTGTCGACCATCTGGCTGACCGTCTGGCTCTCGATCGGCAGGCCGGTGGCCGGCGAATAGGGGATGCCGACACGCGCCCACAGCAGGCGCATGTAGTCGTGGATCTCGGTCACCGTGCCGACGGTGGAGCGGGGGTTGCGGCTGGTGGTCTTCTGCTCGATGGAGATGGCCGGCGACAGGCCCTCGATCAGGTCGACGTCCGGCTTGCTCATCAGCTCCAGGAACTGGCGGGCATAGGCCGACAGGCTCTCGACGTAGCGGCGCTGGCCCTCGGCGTAGATGGTGTCGAACGCCAGCGAGCTCTTGCCCGATCCCGACAGGCCGGTGATCACCACCAGCTCGCCGCGCGGGATGTCGACGTTGACGTCCTTGAGATTGTGCTCCCGCGCGCCACGCACGCGGATGAAGTTCAGCTGTTCGGCCATGATGTCCCGAGAACGCAGAGGCCGGACCATCGGTCCCGGCGTGAACGGCAATATGTAGTGCTCAGGCCGCTTATTAACACAAGAACAAGATGCGAACAAACGTCGCGGTCCCGACTTGTTGCCATCCTGTGGCAGCAGGCCTCAGTCCGCGTCGAGCAGGGGACCGGCCGGATAGATCAGCCGGCAGCCGTATTCGAACTCGGTCCCGGCGGCCTGACTGTCCTGCCAGCAGGCGTCCAGACCATCAGTGTCCTTCTTTGGTCTGGTCGTATAGCGCAGGGTGACCGAGGCCCTGGTCTCGCTGTGGGTCGCCGAGGCCGGCAGGGTCCCCAGCTTGTCGTAGAAGCGCTTGGCGGGCTCGCCCTGGCAGCTCAGCAGCAGGTAGCCATTCTGGGCCTTGAGGTTGCCCCGCTCGGCCGCGTCCCGGAAGCAGTCGGAATAAAAGGCGGCGTTCGGCGGCGCCGGCTGATCCCTGGCCGGGTCGAGGACCGGCTCGTCCTTGCCGAGCAGCAGCAGCGAAAACGCGAGCACTTCCAGCATGACGGACTCCCTTGAGGGGTCAGCCTGACGGCCGCCGCCGTCGGACGCAATCGCTCAGGCCGCCCGCACCACCGAAAACGTCGCATTGGCCCGGGCGCAGGGCTTGCCGTCGGCGGTGACGAAACACTGGGCGAAACAGATCGAGCGGCCGATCTTCACAAAGCCGGTGGCGAATTCCAACCACTGGCCCACCCTTGCGACACCGACATAGTCGGTGGTCATGCTTGCGGTCAGCAGGCCGCTGAGCGATCCGGCCTCGGCCTGTTCGACGCAGGAAAGGCCCATGGCGTTGTCCGCCAGCGCGGCGATCAGGCCGCCGTGCACCAGGCCCCGGCTGTTCACATGCGTCTCGCCGGCGCGCAGGCCGATGATCACCGCTTCGCCCGGAATGCGCCTGCTGAAGATCGGCTCCCAGGGATCGGTCAGGCCGCTCTTGCGGAAATGCGGTTCGAAGCCTTCTGGCGTTTGCATCGGTTCAGCTTTCATTTAGACCGGTCTATATAATTTCCGAGAAAGCCCGGAACCGCAAGTCATGTCCGCCAAGCCGAAGCACCGCCAGGCCATCGTCGCCGCCGCCGTGCGCCTGTTCCGGCGCCAGGGGTACGCCGCCACCGGCCTGAGCCAGATCGTCGAGGCCAGCGGCGCGCCGAAGGGGTCGCTCTACCACTACTTCCCGGCCGGCAAGGCGGCCATCGGGGCGGCGGCGGTGACGGCGGCGGGCGAGACGGTGCGGGCGACCATTGTCGCCCTGCCGGCCGGAGACCGTCCCGGCGACTTCCTCCGCGAATACGCCCGGCTGATGGGCGGCTGGCTGCGGGCGTCCGGATTCACCGATGGCTCACCGATCGCCTCGGTCGTGCTGGAGCAGGCGGCGCAGGACGACGACATCGCCCGGGCCGCCCGGGCGGTCTATGCGGCCTGGCGCGGGGCCATGGCCGACCGGCTCACCGCCGGCGGTCTGTCGGCGGCGGCGGCCGATCGCGTCGCCTTGCTGGCCATCACCAACCTGGAAGGCTCACTGATCCTGGCCCGCGCCGACCGCTCCGAGGCGCCGGTGCTGGCGGCGGCGGAGGCCTTGGCCGCGCTGGCGGACGTCAGCTGAGCAGCATCCGCCGCACCTCGTTGAACATCATGTGGTTCAGCCCGATCGCCCGCCCGTCGATGGCGTCGTGCAGAGACGAGACCTTGGCCACCACGATGCGGTTGGCCCGGTCGACGAACAGGTTCTGGCCGTGGATGCCCATCGCGAACAGCACCTGCGGCGCGTCGTCGATGACATACCAGCCGCTGCGGTAGCGCATGGTCATGCCGCCGAAAGCCCGGGCGAACTCGCCCTGTCGCCAGGCCTCGGTGTCGCCGCCGGTGGCGATATCCTCGACCCAGCCTGGCGGGACCATAGGATCGCCCTCGACGATGCGCTGGCCCAACCGGGCGAAGTCGCGGACGGTGGCGCAGATCCCGCCGGTCGTGCGCGGCGCGCCGGCGACGTCCAGGGTGATCGCCCCGTCGTCCTCGGCCCCGGCCGGGGTCCACAGCAGCTCGCTGGCCAGGTCCGAGAATGCCCGGCCCGAAGCCCGCTCGATGATCCAGCCCATCAGGTCGGTGTTGGCAGAGACATAGGCGAACGGTCCGCCATGCTCGCCAGGCGGCCCTTGCAGGCCGGCCAGGAAGGCCTGCAGCCCCTGCGTTGTCTCTCCCGGCGCGAGCCGCTCCCAGCCGCTCGCCAGGCCGTAGGCGTGCTGCTGCTCGACGGTCAGGCGCACGCCCGTCCGCATGTCCAGCAGCTGGCGCAACGTCGCCCCGGCGTAGGGACCGTCTTTCATCTCCGGCAGGTAGTCGGTGACCCGCGCGGCGACATCCAGCACCTTCTGCTCGACCAGCACCCCGACCAGCAGCCCGACCACCGACTTGGTCGCCGACATCAGGATATGCCGGTCGTGCGCGCCCAGGCCGTTGGCATAGGTCTCGAACACCAGCCGCCCGTCCTTCAGCACCACCATCCCGTCGGTGGCCGTCGCCGCCAGCACGGTCTCTAGGGACAGCGTCTGTCCGCCGGCCTTCAACGCAAACCCGTCCAGCGCCCCGGGGTCCGCCTCCGGCAGGTCCCAGGCCGACCCGGCCCAGATCGGCGCGGTCGGCATCAGGGCGTCGATGTTGCGGAAGGCCCAGCGATTGAAGGGGCTGTCGCGCCAGTTGGAGAGGTCGGCGCCGGTCTCGTCGGTCGAGGTCATCGGCGTATCTAACGCCGCCGCCCCGTCCTGTCAGCGCCGATCGATCCGCGCCGCGAAGCAGCCGCGCCGGGCGTAATGGGCGTGAAGGTAGGCGACCTTGGGATCGCTCAGCCAGGCTTCGATCAGGGGGGCGGCCGCGCGGCCGTCGACCACCTCGGCCTCGAGCATCATGTCGGCGCCATCA
>SDZP01000011.1 GCA_004144935.1 Caulobacteraceae bacterium
GCTGTAGGCGCCGTCTATCCTTCCCCGTAAACGGGGAAGGATAGACGGCGCCTACAGCCCCAACCGCCGCGCCCGCCCCGCGATGGTCAGCGCCAGCCGTTCCGCGATCAGGCGGTCCGGGCTGCCGGTTTGCTTGCAGGCCTTGTCGGCGGCCAGGATTTCCGGCTGCAGGGCGTCGATGTGGTCGAGGGTCCAGGCGCGGGCCTGACGGAGGAATTCGCGTTCCTGTTTCCAGAAGACGCCGCTGGCCTTGGCCGCCTCGGGCAGGCCCGCGCCGCTGGAGACCAGGGTCAGGGTGCGGCGCAGCTTGGCCAGATGCATGCCCATGGCGCGCACTGCCGGCGGGCCGGTCTCGCCCTCGGCGGCGGCGCGGGCGAGGCCCGCCTGGGCGGCGCCCAGCCGGCCGCCGAAGGCGTCGTTGGCGGCCTCGAACAGCGAGGCTTCCGGTTCGACGCCGAGGAACGCCTCCAGCTCGGCGGCGCCCACCTGCCGGCCGCTGCCGGGGCCGATCCACAGGATCAGCCGCTCGATCTCCTGGCGGGCGACGCCCCGCTCCTTGGGCATGCGCGAGGCGAACAGGTCCAGGGCCGCCGAATCGAGGCTGACCTTGTCGGCCCCGAGCGCCTCGCGGGTCATGCGGGCGATGTCGCCCTGCTCGTCTTCGTAGCAGGGGATGGCGGCGGCGGCGTTCGCCTTCTCGGCCGCCTTGCGCAGGGCCGAGTCGCGGCCCAGGGCGCCGGCCTCGACGATCAGGAAGGCGTCGGGATTGAGCTTGCCCTCGGCGTGGGCGGTGAGGGCCTCGGCGGCGGTCTTGTCCGGGGCGGCGCGCTCGCCCGTCAGCCGCACGCGGATCAGCCGCCGGCCGCCCATCATCGACAGGGCGGTCAACTCCTCCTCCAGCTTGCCGGCCTGGTCGAGATCGGTCTCGGTCAGCATGGCGACGTTGAAGGGATCGTTGAGGTCGGGAGTGATGCGTCTGGCGAGCCCGTCGGCCCGTTCGCGGACCCCGCCGCGGTCCTTGCCGTAGAGCAGGACGGCGCGGAGGGTGTCCGGCGGGCCCTTGAGGATGCGGTCGACGTCGGGGCGTTTGGAAACGATCATTCCATCTAATTCCGCTCATCCCGGCGAATGCCGGGACCCAGATTCACCCACGGTGTCTTGCCAAGGACCCTGAGCATCCGCGCCCTACAAACTGGGTCCCGGCGTTCGCCGGGATGAGCGGATACCTAAAAGATCACCCGTTCCGCTTCAGCATCCAAACCGCCAGTTCCATCTGGATCTTGCGGGCCAGTTCGTCGGCCACCTTCTGTTCAGCGTCCTGCTGGGCGGCGATGGCGGCGTAGGGCTGTTCGGCGCGGTCGAAGGTGACCTCGGCGACGCTCATGCCCTCGGTGGCGGTGGCGCCGTCGGCTCTGGAGACCAGCTTCCAGTTGGCGGTGACCACGTATTCGTAGCGGCTGGCGACCCCGTCCGGGCGGCGGCCCCGCGGGATGCGGGCTTCCTTCAGGGTCAGTTCGAGGCGCCATTCCGCCGGCCGCGCATCGCGGGCCAGGGCGTCGTCGAGCGATTCGCGCAGCAGGGCGCCGGTGCGGCCCTCCGGGGCGATGGTCTCGACCGCCGACAGCCCCGGCGAGACGCCGGGGGCCGCGTAGAGGGGCGTGAAGCCGCAGGCGCCCAGCGGCAGGCTGAGGAGGCCGAGGGCGGCAAGGAGGACAGGGGTGCGCATCAGTTGGCCACGATGTTGATGATGCGGTCCTGGACCACAATCACCTTGCGAACGGTGAGGCCGGCAAGGTGGACCGAAACGGACGGGTCCGCCAGCGCCAGGGCTTCGACGGCCTTCGAATCGGCGCCCTTGGCGACCACCAGTTCGCCCCGCCGCTTGCCGTTGATCTGAACGGGCAGGGTGACCTCGTTGTCGGCGGCCAGGGCGGCGTCGGCCTTCGGCCAGTCGGCGTCGACCACCATGCCCGTCATGCCCAACTTTTCCCAGCAGGCCTCGGCCAGGTGGGGCGTGAAGGGGTTGATCAGCCGGGCCAGCACCTCCAGCGCCTCCTGGCGGGCGGCCAGGACGGCGTTCGACGCGCCGGCGGCGGGGTAGGCCTTCAGGATGTTGAGGAACTCGTACAGCTTCGCGACGCCGCTGTTGAAGCGGAAGCGCTCGATCGAGTCGCCGACCGGGCCGATCAGCTTGTGGGTGGCGCGGCGCAGGGCCAGGGCGGCCTCGTCGCTGTCGTCGAACGCATGGCCGGCGTTGGCCGGCTGGTTCTCGAACTCGGCCCAGACGCGGTGCACGAAGCGGCTGGCGCCCTCGACCCCGGCGTTGGTCCATTCGACGTCGCGCTCGGGCGGGCTGTCGCTCATCACGAACAGGCGGGCCGCGTCGACGCCGTAGATCTCGAAGATGCCCTCAGGGGCGACGACGTTCTTCTTCGACTTCGACATCTTCTCGATGTCGCCGATGGTGATCTGCTCGCCGGTCTCCGCCAGACGGGCGACGCGGACGCCGGCGTCGGTCTCGAAGGTGACGTTGGAGGGCTCGATCCAGTCGCCGTCCTGGCGGCGATAGGTCTCGTGGGTGACCATGCCCTGCGTGAACAGGCCGTCGAAGGGCTCGGCGACGCTCAGCATGCCCTCGTCCTTCAGGGCGCGGGTGATGAAGCGGGCGTACAGCAGGTGCAGCACGGCGTGCTCGACGCCGCCGATATACTGGTCGACCGGCATCCACTTGTCGGCGGCGGCCTTGTCGATCGGCGTCGCGGCATGCGGGTTGGCGAAGCGGGCGAAGTACCAGCTGCTATCGACGAAGGTGTCGAGGGTGTCGGTCTCGCGCTGGGCGTCGGCCCCGCAGGACGGGCAGCTGACGTTTTTCCAGGTCGGGTGGCGCAGCAGGGGGTTGCCGGGGACGTCGAAGCTGACGTCGTCGGGCAGGACCACCGGCAGCTGCTCGTCCGGCACCGAGACCGGGCCGCAGGCCGCGCAGTGGATGATCGGGATCGGACAGCCCCAGTAGCGCTGGCGGGAGACCCCCCAGTCGCGCAGCCGGTAGACGGTGGCGCCCTTGCCCTGGCCCTGCGCTTCAACGCGGGTGACGGCGGCGGCCTTCGCCTGTTCCACCGTCATGCCGTCCATGAAGCCGGAGTTGAAGATCCTGCCGGGGCCGACGTAGGCCTCGGCGGCAACCTTAAAGTCGGCGGGGTCGGCGTCGTTCGGCAGCACCACCGGCGTGACCGGCAGGGCGTACTTGCGGGCGAAATCCAGGTCGCGCTGGTCGTGGGCCGGGCAGCCGAAGATGGCGCCGGTGCCGTAGTCCATCAGCACGAAGTTGGCGATCCAGACCGGCAGCTTCCGTTGAGGGTCGAAGGGGTGGACGACCGACAGGCCGGTATCCAGGCCCAGCTTCTCGGCCCCCTCGATCTCGGCTTCGCTGGTGCCGCCGGCGCGGCACAGCTTGATGAAGTCGGCGACCCTGGGGTCGCTGGCCAACTGTTCGGCCAGCGGGTGATCGGGGGCGATGGCCAGGAAGCTGGCGCCATACAGGGTGTCGGGGCGGGTGGTGTAGACCTCCAGGCCGCCTTCCAGACCGGCCGGGGCGGTCCCGTCGAACTTCCAGGTCAGCCGCAGGCCCTGGCTGCGGCCGATCCAGTTCTCCTGCATGATGCGGACCTTCTCGGGCCAGCGCTCCAGGGTCTTCAGGCCCTCGATCAGGTCGTCGGCGTAGTCGGTGATGCGCAGGAACCACTGGGTCAGCTTGCGCTTCTCGACGATGGCGTCGGAGCGCCAGCCGCGGCCGTCGATGACCTGTTCGTTGGCCAGGACGGTCATGTCGACCGGATCCCAGTTGACCGTCGCCTCGCGGCGATAGACCAGGCCGCGCTTCAGCAGGGCCAGGAACCAGCGCTGTTGCTGGCCATAATATTCCGGATCGCAGGTGGCGAATTCGCGGGACCAGTCGATGCTGGTGCCCAGCACCTTGAACGGCTCGCGCATGGCGGCGATGTTGTCGTAGGTCCAGCCCTTGGGATGGACGCCGCGCTCCATGGCGGCGTTCTCGGCCGGCATGCCGAAGGCGTCCCAGCCCATCGGGTGCAGCACCGCATGGCCCTGCGCCCGCTTGTAGCGCGCCACCACGTCTCCCATCGTGTAGTTGCGCACATGGCCCATGTGCATCCGCCCCGACGGGTAGGGGAACATCTCGAGGATGTAGTATTTGGGGCGCGGGTCGTCGTCCGCCGTGCGGAACACATCGGCGTCGGCCCAGGCTTTACGCCACCTGGGCTCCGTTTCCTTGGGATTGTAGCGAGCCATGGCCGGTGTTTAGGGCGCGGCCCGCGCTGCAACAAGAGGTGAGCGGCGCGGGGAGCGCCGCTCCCTTTCCTATTCTTCCCCGAGGTTCGCGAGCCGCAGCTTGCGGGCCCGGTCGAGGATGGCGTTTTCCATGTCGGCTTCGGTCTGGGCGGCCGTCGGGGCGTCGACCCAGGTTCCGCCCTGGTTGACCTGCTTGAAGACGCTGACGTTCAGGGCGTCGGCGCGCAGGCGCGTGTCGAGGATGTAGACGGTGACCTTGAACCGCTCGTTGGGGGTCTGCGGGTCGGTGTACCAGTCGGTGATGATCACGCCGCCGTAGGGGTCGGCCGAGGCCAGGGGCATGAACTTGATGACGTCGGTGGCGGCGCGCCACAGATAGCCGTTGACGCCGATCTCCGTGCCCTTCGACGCCTTCTTGGCGCCGATGCCAAGGAAGCCGCCGTTGCCGTCCTTGACGGTCTTGGGGCCGCCCGAACCACAGGCCGCCAGGGCGCCCGCCAACATCACAACCGCGCCCAACCTGAACGCCCCGCGCGCAAACCGCATGCTATCTTGCTCCAAATCCACCGCGCCCCCGCAACGGAGATATTCTGTCCGGTGCGTCTACATCATGGCAAGACAAGGTCCAACGGGGAATCTCGTGGCCTTCCCGCCACAGGCGAGACAGGAATCGACCCCTGTTCACCGGTTGACGTTGACCCAATCTCGCCGTCATCCCTTATATAATCCCAAGTGAGCTGACGGCCCGACCTCGGGACGGGTGTTTCAGAAGGCGGCTATGACCAAGGGGCGTTACATTGCGGCGGCGACCGCGCTGATCCTGCTGGGATCGGCGGGGATGGCGCATGCGCAGAGCGCTCCCAAGCCCAAGCCGGCCACCGATTTCCGGGTGCGCGGCGAGTTCAACCTTCAGGACAGCCGCCTCGGCGCCAACCGCGCCGACCGCAGCATGCAGTTCGACGCCAAGACCGGCAAATGGGGCCTGAAGCTGGGCCTCGGCTCGCCGATCGGCCGTGAAGCCGACGCCAAGGACCTGGAAGCCGGCGCCTATTTCAAGGTGACCCCCAGCCTGCGGGTCGGCGGCGCCGTCGGTCTCGCCTCCGAGCGGGACAACCCGGTTCGCCGCAACGGCGAAAAGGACGAGGCGCCGCGCGTGCGCCTGGAAACCACCTTCAAGTTCTAGGGATCGGCCGGTTTACGATCCGGCCCGCACGTCCGCGACGATGGCGGTCGCCAGATCGCGCTCGCTCGCCGGCAGGCGCGCGCCCACCCATAGCAAATCCTCATCCGCCGTCAGGCCGGCGTAGCCCAGCACCGGGTCCCGGCCCGGCGCCATGCGGCCGCCGATGCCCATGCCGTCCTGTCCGGCCGGGGTCTCGAAGCGGGCCTCGTGGTCGTTGAGCAGCCTGATCATGTCGGTCCCGAACGGGCCGAAGACGATTCCCTCGGAGACGGTGTCCTCGGCCAGAACGGCGTCGGCGAAGGCCTTGCGGGCCGGAAACAGCCGGGCGATGACCCGCGCGACCTCGAAGCGGCCTGAGGTGCCCGAGTAGGAAAAGTGGACCTGGACGATCGGCCCGGGCAGGGGCGCGGGCAGGTCCAACAGCGCCTCGCCGTGCGGCTCGGGGGTGACATAGAGGCCCGCGCCGTTGGAGCCGTAGAGGCCAAAGCAATGCCAGCCGCGCGGGGCCAGCACGGCAAGGTCGCCGGAGGCGTAATAGGCCAGGCGTCCGGCGACGGCGGCCGGGGCGGTCGGGCTCTGGCCCTTGCCGTCGGGCGCCTCCACCGGCCCCATCTGGCCATCGCTGGCGCAGCCGACGAAGGGGACCGGCGCACGGTCCTGCGCCGCCGCCGGGACGGCCAGGACCAGGGCCAACAGGAGGCCGGCGCGGATCACGGCCAGGCCGCCAGCAACGCCCGTAGCGCCGCCGCCGTGGCCAGCGGCTGGTCGATCATCACATGGTGGTCGGCGTCGGGGATGGCGAACTTGACGATGTCGTCGGGCAGTTCGCGCAGCATGAAGGCCATGGTGGCCGGGAACATCAGCTTGCTCCGCTCGCCCCAGACCAGGGCCACCGGGCACTTCACCTGGCTGAGCAGCTGGCCGAGCGGCGGCATCTCGAAATTGTGCCAGAGTTCGGGATCGAACTTCCAGGTCCAGCCGGCGCCGGAGCCGTCCGGCATCGGCGCCTGGCGCAGGGCCTTGCGGGCGATCCAGTCGGCCACGTAGTCGTTCTCGCAGCCCTGCGGCGGGGCCAGGCGGAAGCGGGCCAGGGCCTCGGGAAGGGTGGCATAGACCTTGTTGGGCCCGGTGCGGCGCGGCGGGCCGTTCCACTGGTGCTCGGGCGGATGGATGGTCGAGTCCAGCATGACGACGCCGCGCAGGCGGTCCCCATGGTGGACGGCGGCGTAGAGGGTGGGAAAGCCGCCGAAGCTGTGGCCGACGATGCGGGCCTTGCCGCCGTCAGCCTCCAGCCCGGCTGCCTCGATGGCCCCGAAGATCTCGGCGGTGAAGACGTCGGCGCTGTATTTCGGCCGCCAGTCGCTGTCGCCCATGCCCGACCAGCTGATCGCCGCGACACGGTAGTCGCCGGCCAGCATCGGGGCGATGAAGCTCCACCAGTCGGCGTGGGCGCCGTTGCCGTGCAGCAGCAGCACGCCCGGCTTGCCGACCTCGCCCCAGGTCAGGAGCTCGATGGCGGCGCCCTGGACCTCGAAGGTCGAGCGCTCGGGCTCCTGGGCGATGGCGGCCTCGAACCAGGCCGGGGCGGGGGGCTTTTCACCGTTGTAGGGCGCGAGGGGCGGCGGCACGTCCGGCCAGGGGGGTTGGCCGTCAGCCATGCAGCACCTCTTCCTTCTGGACGTCGACGTAGGCTTTTTCGCCGGGACGCGGCGGGCGCGGGCCGATGGCCTTGAACACCCCCATGCCGGTCATGATCAGCCGGTCGCCGACCCACATGCGGCCGCGCACGGTGAAGACATCGTCCTCTTCGGAGATCAGCTCGGCCCGCCCCTCGATCCAGTCGCCCAGCTTGCCGCCGGAGAGGAAATCGCAGGTCAGCCGCACGGTCACCCAGTAGTGGCTGCGGGCGACGCTGATCACCCGGCCCCAGGCCATGTCGGCGAAGCTCATCAGCATGCCGCCGTGGCAGTTGGCCATGCCGTTGGTGTGGTGCTCCTCGACCCGGAAGGCCAGGGTGGCCCCGGCCGCGTCATGGGTCTCGTACAGCGGCCCGATCTGGCGGCCGAAGCCCCGGGTCCAGTTGAGAATCTTGTAGCCGTCAGGGATGTCGGCCGTCTGGGCTTCTGTAAGGTCGTCGGACATGGACCAAGTCTAACGCTCGTTTGAACGGCGGTGAAGCACGACCTTGCGGAAAGCCGTGCTTCACGCATCGGTCCGGGCGTTAGAGGGGCGCGATGCCGGCGGCTTCAAGCTGGTCCATCTGGATGAGGCGCTCGTAGGGGGCGATCATGTCCTCGGGGGCCAGTTCCAGCATGACGCTGTTTTCGACCCACAGCTCGATGACCTCGAAGAAGGGCGGGGTGCCGGGTGCGCCGCGGCCGAAGCGCCGGGTGCGCCAGCCCTCGCGGGCCCCGATGGCGAGGATCTCGGTCTCGTCGGAGGCGACGGTCATCAGCAGGTGGAACGGCCAGTAGGCGGGCGGCGCGGGATTGGCGCCGGTCTCGACCGGCGCATCGCCTTCGCCGGGCTCGGCGGTGGTGGTATAGGGGTAGACCTCGATCATGGTGCCGGCCGCATCGCCGCTGACGGCCATGTAGGCGCCGGGCACATTGCCGGGGAAGTGGAAGGCGCGGCCCTTCATAATCTCGGCCAGCACGATGGTGACATGGGCCGGATCGCGGGCGGGAATGGAGACGTGTCGGATCATTGGGGATAGCCTGTGTTGGATCGGGCCGGCCTGATAGTTCCGCAGCGTCAGCAAGTGTAGTGAATTCGCATTCATGTTCGGCGAACCGTGTGTTTCGTCAGGCCGCCCTGGAGTCCGATGTCCCGCACCCGTCTCATCGCCTGCTGGATCATCGGCCCGCTCTACGCGGCCTTCGGGGTCCTGCATCTGGCCGCGGTGGACAGCTTCCTGCCGATCATGCCGGCCTGGGTTCCGGCGCCGGCCCTGGTCATCCAGCTGACCGGCTTGGCCGAGGTCGCCGGCGGGCTCGGCCTGCTGGTCCCGGGCCTACGCCGCTGGGCGGGGCTCGGCCTGGCGCTCTACGCCATCGGGGTGTTTCCGGCCAACCTGCACCATGCCTTCGGCGGCGTGCATGTGCCCGGCCTGCCGGACAGCTGGTGGTACCACGGCCCGCGGCTGGCGATGCAGCCTGTGCTGGTCATTCTGGCCCTCTGGGCCGGCGGCTGGTTGACGCCACGACAGCATTGCGCCGGGCCGCGATAAGGCCGCACCCTCCCTTCAACAAGAAGATCGAGGAAGCGCGCGTGACCACTTCGGAAGCCGTCGTGCCGGCGTTCAAGCCGCCGTTGCACGTCAAGTTCGCCTATGGCCTGGGCCAGGCGGTGCAGAGCGGCGGCTTCGATGTCGCCCTGCCGTTCACCTTCTTCTACTACACCCAGGTGCTGGGCCTCTCCGGGGTGCTGACCGGGGTGGCGGTGGGCCTCAGCCTCTGCCTCGACGCCATCATGGATCCGCTGGTCGGCTCGATTTCCGACAACATCCGCTCGAAGTTCGGGCGGCGGCTGCCGCTGATGGTGATCAGCATTCCGCTGGTGGCGCTGGGCTTCGGCCTGATCTTCTCGCCGCCCAGGGACATCGCCCAGCCGCTGCTGTTCGCCTGGCTGCTGGGCGCCTCGCTGATCGCGCGCGGGGCCACCTCGCTGTTCAACGTGCCGTTCATCGCCCTGGGGGCCGAGCTGTCGGACGGCTACCTGGAGCGGTCGCGGGTGGTGGTCTGGCGCACGCTGATCGGTCTCTTTTCGGCCATCGGCATCATCCTGCTGGCCTACCGGGTCTACCTGACTCCGCCCGAGGGGCTGTTCAAGCTGGCCGCCTACCCGCCGTTCGGCTGGGCGGTGGCGGCGGTGCTGGTGGTCTGCATGGTCGCCTGCTGCGCCGGGGTCGCCCGCTACGCCATGGGCCTGCCGCAGACGCAGACCACCGAGCGCTCGATGCTCAGCCGGCTGCCGGGCGAGGTGAGGGAGATTTTCTCCAACCACTCCTTCCGCACCCTCTTCCTCTCCTGCCTGCTGATCATGGTGGCCATCGGGGTCAACGGCACGACGGGCGCGCACAACAACACCTATGTCTGGCGCATCGGCACCAAGGAGATCGAACTCCTGACCTTCGTGCTGCTGGTCGGCACCCTGATCGGCGTGCCCACGGCCCCGGCCCTGGCCCGGTGGTTCGAGAAGCGCTCGGTGGTGATGATCGGCGTCACCATGCTCAACCTGGTCTGGCTGACTGCGCCGCTGCTGTGGATCAGCGGCCTTTACCGGCCGTCCGGGGCGGCCGCGATCCCGATGCTGATGGGGATGATGATCGTCGCCGGCGTCGGCATCGGCCTGGTGCTGGTCGCCTTCCCGGCGATGATGGCCGACGCCGCCGACGAGCACGAGCTGCGCTTCGGCCACCGGCGGGAGGGACTGTATTTCTCCGGCATCACCTTCGCGGCCAAGGCGGCCAGCGGGGTGGGGGTGCTGCTGGCCGGCATCGGTCTGGACCTGATGGGCATGCCGGCCAAGGCCGATCCCCTGGTGCCGATCGATCCGGACGCCCTGATCCGCCTGGTCATGGTGCACGGGCCCCTGGCGGCGCTGATCTCCTGCATCGGGGTGGCGCTGATCTGGCCCTACCGCATCACCCGCAAGGTCCACGACGAGATTTCGTTCAAACTGCGCGGCCGCTAGGCCTCACAGATCCCGCCGCTCCAGCCGGTCCAGCAGCAGGGCCAGCCGGTCGGCCGACGTCGGCCAGGGCCCGCGGAATCTCGTCCAGGATTTCCCGGGCCAGGAAGCCGAGCGGGCCGATGCGGCCGGCCAGGGCGCTGCCGGCCATGCCGTGCAGGGTGACGCCCCAGACCGCCGCCTGGGCCGGAACCGCGCCGCGGGCCAGCAGGCCGCCGATCACCCCGGCCAGGACGTCGCCCGAGCCGGAGGTGCCAAGGCCGACCGAGCCGCCGTCGTGGGTCCAGGTCTGGCCGCCCGGCGCGACGATGTGGCTGATC
This sequence comes from Caulobacteraceae bacterium, assembly GCA_004144935.1. GTDB lineage: Bacteria > Pseudomonadota > Alphaproteobacteria > Caulobacterales > Caulobacteraceae > Caulobacter. The sequence continues at coordinate 10,504 of SDZP01000011.1, forward strand.
TGGCCCTTGACCACGACCACCGCCTTGAGGGCGTCGGCCAGCCGTCGGCCGCAGCCTAGTGGATCGTCCAGCACCGCCTCCTTCTCGCAGCCGAGGATTTGCGCCATCTCGCCGGCGTGGGGGGTGAGCACCAGCCGGTGCGTCTTGGCGGCCAGCTGGGCGATCATCGGGCCGAGACCGGTGATGGCGCCGGCGTCGAGGACGAAGGCCGGCTCCGGCAGGGCGGAGACCAGCCGCGCGGCCAGCGGACTGGCGACCGCGTCGTCGATCATCCCCGGCCCGATGATGACCGCGTCGACCCGGCCTGCCAGCTTGATCAGCGGCCGGGCCGCCGACAGGGCGAACTCTCCGTCGGCCGTGCCCGGCACGGTGACGACACGGGCCTCCGGCATGGTCATGGCCAGGTTGATGGCCCAGGGGGCGCAGGCGGCCATCTGCAGCTTGCCGGCCCCCGCCCGTAGCGCGCCGAGGCTGCAGAGGATGGCGGCGCCGGGCACCTGCGCGCCGCCGGCGATGGTCAGCACCCGGCCGCGCGCATCCTTGTCCGAATGCTTGGGCGGCTGCGGCAGCGGCCAGGCCTTGAGCAGGGCCGCGGTGATGGTCTCGCTCATCGGGCGGCGACGTTGGCGTCTGGGGCGCTGGTCACCGGGGCGCCGGCATCCTGCAGCGGGGCGACGAAGTTGTAGCGGACCAGCCGCATGTTGGCGGTGGCCTTGGGGTCCAGGTCGTATTCGGTGACCCCGCAGTTGAGGACGTCCTGCTCGGCGTCGATACTGAGGATCCGGGTCTCGTCGAGGTTTTCCAGCAGGTAGCGCAGGCAGAGCACCACCACCTGATGGCCGACGATCAGCACCCGCTGGCCGGCGTGATGCAGGCTGAGGGTGTCGAGCATGCTGCGCAGGCGCAGGATGACGTCGGCCCAGCTCTCGCCCCCCGGCGGCCGGTGATAGAACTTGCCGAGGAAGGCCCGGCGCTCGGCTTCCTCCGGAAACAGCTCGACGATGCCGGCCCGGGTGAGGCGATCGAGGACGCCGAACTCCCGCTCGCGCAGGCGTTCGTCGACGCAGTGGCCCGGCGTGTCCGGGGCGGAGCCGCCCGCTTCGGCGATCAGGTCGGCGGTGCGGCGGGCGCGCAGATAGGGCGAGGCCAGGATGACCTGCGGCCGCTCTTCCGGCGGACGGGCGGCGAACCATTGGCCCAGCGCCCGGGCCTGGGCCTCGCCGGTCTGGCTGAGGGGCACCTCGACGTCGCGCATGGCGATGTCGATGCGGCCAAGGCCGGCGGCGTCCGCCTTGTCGCGGGCGACGTTGCCGGCGCTTTCACCGTGGCGGACGATCCAGAGGCGGGCGGGCCAGCGATTGCTCATCACCGCCCAACGCGATGGGCGCCGGAAAGCTCCAGCGCGACAGGCGCGGCAGTTCCGGCGAAACCTGATCTCAGACGGTCTCCACTGTCAGCGAGCCGTTGGTGTAGACGCAGATGTCGGCGGCGATGCCCATGGCCTTGCGGGCGATGGTCTCGGCGTCCTGATCGGTGTCGATCAGGGCCCGGGCGGCGGCCAGGGCGTAAGAGCCGCCCGAGCCGATGGCGGCGACCCCGAAGTCGGGCTCCAGCACGTCGCCGACCCCGGTGACGGTGTAGATGCTGGACCTGTCGGCGACCAGCAGCATGGCCTCCAGCCGGCGCAGGTAGCGGTCGGTGCGCCAGTCCTTGGCCAGGTCGACGCAAGCCCGGGCCAGCTGGTCTGGATACTGTTCCAGCTTGGCCTCCAGCCGCTCCAGCAGAGTGAAGGCGTCTGCGGTGGCGCCCGCGAAGCCGGCGATGACCTTGCCCCCGGCCAGACGGCGGACCTTCCGGGCCGAGCCCTTGACCACGGTGGCGCCCATCGACACCTGACCGTCACCGGCGATGACGGTCTTGCCGTCCTTGGCGACGGCGAGGATGGTGGTGCCGTGCCAGTCGGGGAAGCTGTTGCTGTTTTGCATGGCACCGATGTGGCCATGCGCGGAAGTGAGGTCAAGGTGGCGTTCAGCGAGGGCGAGGTCGAACGGTACGCCCGCCATCTGGTGCTGCGCGAGGTCGGCGGGCCGGGACAGCAGCGGTTGAAGGCCGCCCGGGTGCTGATCGTCGGGGCCGGCGGGCTGGGCAGCCCCGCCGCGCTGTACCTGGCGGCGGCCGGGGTGGGGCGCATCACCCTGAGCGACGACGATCATGTCAGCCTGTCGAACCTGCAGCGGCAGGTGCTGTTCGCGACCGGGGACGTCGGCCAGGCCAAGACGGCGGCCGCCGCCGAGCATCTGACGGCGCTCAATCCGCATGTGGTCGTCGAACCCGCGCCGGCCGTGACAGGCTCAAACGTCGCCGGCCTGGTCGCCGGCCACGACCTGGTGCTCGACGGGACGGACAATTTCGAGACCCGGCTACTGGTCAGCGACGCCTGCCTGGCGGCGAGGATTCCGCTGGTCAGCGGCGCCATCGGCCGCTGGACCGGGCAGGTGGGGGTGTTCGTCGGCAGGCCCTGCTACCGCTGCCTGGTGCCGGAGGTTCCGCCGGACGCCGAGACCTGCGTCGCCGTCGGCGTCGTCGGGGCCCTGGCCGGGGTGATCGGTTCGATGATGGCGCTGGAGGCGGTCAAGCTGATCACCGGGGCCGGCGAGGCGCTGGGCGGCCGGTTGCTGATCTACGACGGCCTGAACGGCGAGAGCCGCACGGTGCGGGTCGGCGCCGATCCGGCCTGTCCGGCCTGCGCGCGATAAGACAAGCTTTGTCGGCCGGGAGACCCTATATCAACAGGGCTGAGGGTTGCGGCGCGCCGCGCCAATCTCCCGGCCCGAAAGGACGTCATGTCCAGCAATCCCCCCAAGCCGCGTCATTTCCTGGGCGACAGCCGCTCGAGCGGAGCCGTGCGGGTCCCCAAGCCCGCCAATGGTTCGGGACTGAGCGATCCGCGCTCGACCCGGAGCCCCAAGTGAACGGCTTCATGCGGTTCCTGAACGCGGTCGGCGAGGGCAGTGTCGGCCCCGCCGAGGTCAAGGCCGAGGCCTGGGCCCTGGGCGGCCGTTACCGCGGCGAGGTGCTGGAAGGCGCCCGCAGCGAACTGGCGGCCGGCGGCAACAGCCCGCACCGCACCGCGCTGCTGAAGGCCGTGGTGCGCAACCAGCTGGCGGCCGGCAAGGCCTGATGAGCGAAGAGCTGGCCCGCCTGCAGCGCGAGAACGCCTACCTCAAGAGCCGCGTCGCCCAGCTTGAGGGCGATGTCACCGACCTCGGGGCCGAGACGACCCGGCTGCGGGAAATCCTCGACACCACCATGGCCCGGCGCGCCGCCGCCCGTCCCAATCCCCTGTCCGGAGGTCAGTAATGGCGTTGAGTAAGGGGCATCTGACGGCCCTGCGTAACCTTGCCCTGAAGCGGGCCGGCAAGCCTGTCGACTTCATCAACATCGCCGACGCCCGGGCTCTGACCGAACTGGGGCTGGCGGCGCGCAGCCAGGAAGGCTGGGAGATCACCCCGGCCGGAGAAGCGGCGCTGTCGGCGCTGCCCAGCGACGACTGAGCGGTTCAATCGCGGGCCGGGAACCGCTAGGGTGACCGCATGACCCGCACATCCCTCACCCTCATCGCCCTGCTGGCGCTGGCCGCCTGCGGCAAGCCGGCGGAGCAACAGCCGACGGCCCCGGTCGCGCCGGCCACCGAAGCCACCCTGCCCGCCGATGCGCCGGCCGCCGCTCCGGCCTGGACGGCCAGCGTCGATGGCGTCGGCCCGATCAAGGCCACGACCGCCTTCAGTCGGGACGCCATCGCCGCCCTGTTCCCCGACTCCGAGGTCAAGGCCGCCTTTCTCAGCGAGGAGGGCGCCCAGGTTCCCATCGTCACTGTCTATGGACCGTCCGAACTGGCCATCCAGGTCAAGCAGGGCGCCGCCGAGGGCCGGATCGGCGCCATCCTGGCCCAGGGCGGCCCGGTGGTCGGGCCCCGGGGCGAGACCCTGATGGCGCCCTTCTCCGGCCTCGGCTTCAAGGCCGGCGACTGCGTGATCGGCGCCGACCGCTTCTCCGGCGCGGCCCTTTGCCGCCGGCCGGGGGCGGAAAGCCTCGCCTATGTCATCGGCGCGCGCGGCGAGCTGAAGGGCAATCCCGGCGATGCGCCCGACGCCGCCGAACTGGCCGCCAAGGGCTTCCTGCGCGAATTCCTCTGGCAGGCGCCGACCCCCTAAGGTGCGGATCCTCGCCGTCGACACCTGCCTGGATGCCTGCTCCGCCGCCCTGCTCGACGGGGACAGGGTGCTCGCCGCCGTCTCCGAACCGATGAGCCGGGGCCACCAGGAGCGGCTGGCCCCGATGGTCGCCGAAATGATGGCTTCTTTCGGCTTTGAGGGCCTGGACCGCATCGCCTCGACGGTGGGGCCGGGCTCCTTCACCGGCCTGCGGGTCGGCCTGGCCTTCGCCAAGGGGCTCAGCGCCGCGCTGTCGGTCCCGCTGGTCGGGGTCGGGTCGCTGCCGGCCCTGGCCGGCGGACGGGCCGGTTTCGTCTGCGCCGCTGTCGATGCGCGGCGCAGCCAGGTCTATCTCCAGGCCTTCCGCGACGGGGCGCCGCTGATGGCGCCCGACGCGCTCGCCGTGGAGACGGCGGCGGCGCGGCTGGCCGAACTGGCCGGCGACGGGCCGGTGACCCTGATCGGCTCGGGGGCGCCCTTGCTGGACGGCATGATCCCTGGAGCAATGGTGGAAAGGCCGGGCGGGCCGGATCCGGCCTGGGTGGCGCGGCTGGCGGCGATGGTGCGCGAGCCGATCCCGACGGCGCGGCCGCTCTATCTGCGCACGCCGGACGCCAAGCTGCCCGGCGGCATCGATCCCTATGCCTGATCCACAGGCCCTGGCCCTTGTCCACGCACAGGCTTTCGACCACGCCTGGAGCGCCGGCGAGATCGCCGACCTGCTCGAGACCCCCGGAAGCTTCCTGGTTGCCGAGACGAACGGCTTCATCCTCGCACGCGTCCTGGCCGATGAGGCGGAGATCATCACCCTCGCCGTGGTCCCGTCCGCCCGGCGGCAGGGGCTGGCGAGGCGGCTGGTCGAGGCGGCGGCGGTCCAGGCCCTGGCCCTCGGCGCCCGGGCGCTGTTCCTGGAAGTCGCCGACAACAACCTGGCGGCGCTCGGTCTCTATCGGGGCCTGGGTTTCGAGACGGTCGGGCGCCGGCGCGGCTATTACGCCGCGAGAGGCGGCGAGCCGGCCATAGACGCCCTCGTGATGCGGCTTTCCCTTAACAGCTAGCCTTGCGGTGACTATCTTGCCCGCGACTCGCCCGGAGGCCCCATGGACCGTCTCGAAAAGCTCTGCGTCGAAAAAGGCATGCGCATGACGGACCAGCGCCGGGTCATCGCCCGGGTGCTGTCCACCGCCAGCGACCATCCGGACGTCGAGGAGCTGTACCGCCGCGCCCACGACGTCGACCCGCACATCTCGATCGCCACCGTCTATCGCACGGTGCGCCTGTTCGAGGAGGCCGGCATCATCGAGCGCCACGACTTCCGCGACGGCCGGTCCCGCTATGAAGAGGCGCCCGATCATCACCACGACCACCTGATCGACATGAAGACCGGCCAGGTGGTCGAGTTCGTCGACGAGGAGATCGAACGGCTGCAGCAGGCGATCGCGCGGAAGCTCGGCTACCGCCTGATCGACCACCGGCTGGAGCTCTACGGCATGCCGCTGGAAGACGGCGAGCAGATCACCCAGTAGGGCGATCGGACCACCTCTCGCTGCCGGCCCCAATAAGGGTGTGGGAGGGTTCTAACCTTGCGAGTCCAGACGCCGACCCCCATAACCGCGGCATGACGAGCACCGCGCCCCGCAAGCGCCTCTACATCAAGACCTACGGCTGTCAGATGAACGTCTACGACAGCGAGCGCATGGCCGATGTCCTGCGCCCGCTGGGCTATGGCATGACCGACGATCCCGAAGGCGCCGACCTGGTGGTGCTCAACACCTGCCATATCCGCGAGAAAGCCACCGAGAAGGTCTATTCGGAGCTCGGCCAGATCAAGCGGATGAAGGCGCGCAAGGCCGAGGCCGGCGACGGCGTCATGACCATCGCCGTGGCCGGCTGCGTGGCCCAGGCCGAAGGCGCCGAGATCATGCGCCGCCAGCCGGCGGTCGACCTGGTGGTCGGCCCGCAGGCCTACCACCAGCTGCCCGAGCTGATCGCCCGCGCCCACCGCGCCAAGGGCGAGGGGCTGGCCGCCGAGTTTACCCCGGAAGAGAAGTTCGACGCCCTGCCGGAGGCCCGCCACGTCAGCGGCGTCACCGCCTTCCTCACCGTGCAGGAGGGCTGCGACAAGTTCTGCACCTTCTGCGTGGTGCCCTATACCCGCGGCGCCGAGTGGTCGCGGCCGGCCGAGGCCATCCTCGCCGAGGCCCGGGGCCTGGCCGAGAAGGGGGTGCGCGAGATCACCCTGCTGGGCCAGAACGTCAACGCCTACGACGGGATCCCCAATACAAAAGAGGGGGGCGGGCTGGCGGCGCTGGTCCGTCAGCTGGCGAAGGTCGATGGCCTCGACCGCATCCGCTACACCACCAGCCATCCGCGCGACATGGACGAGGCGCTGATCGCCGCCCATGGCGAGCTGCCGGAGCTGATGCCCTATCTGCATCTGCCGGTGCAGGCCGGTTCGGACCGCATCCTGAAGGCCATGAACCGCGACCATACGGCGGAAAGCTATCTGCGGCTCGTGGAGCGCATCCGCGCCGCGCGGCCGGACATCGCCATGAGCTGCGACTTCATCGTCGGCTTCCCCGGGGAGCGGGAGCGGGACTTCCAGGCGACCCTCGACCTGGTCGCCGAGGTGAAATACGCGAGCGCCTTCTCCTTCAAATACAGCCGCCGCCCGGGCACGCCGGCCTCGGCCATGCCCGGGCAGGTCGCCGAAGAGGTGATGGACGAGCGGCTGGCGCGCCTGAACGCCCTCCTTGGCCTGCAGCAGCAGGCCTTCAACGAGGCCCAGGCCGGCAAGATCCTGCCGGTGCTGATCGAGAAGCCCGGGCGCCGGGCCGGTCAGATGTCGGGCCGCAGCCCCTATCTGCAGCCGGTGCATCTGGACGCGCCGGATCATCTGGTCGGCCAGATCGTTCCGGTCAGGATCGTCACCGGTCACAAGGGAAGCCTCGCCGGTGAACTCGCCCAAGTGCTGGAGCCCGCGTGAGCCGACCCCCTGAATTCCTGCCCCTGTCCGACGCCGCCGCCCGCGCCATCGCCGGTCCCGGCAGCCGCCACGCCGCCCTGATCGAGGATGCCTTCAAGGTGCTGGTCGAGACTCCCGGCGGCGGCGTCTCGGTGGACGGCGACGGCCGCGCGCGGTCGCTGGCCAAGCGGGCCATCGCCAGCCTGGCGGCCCAGGCCGATTCCGGCTCGGAAGTCACCGAGGCCGACGTGCGCGTGGCCGTCGGCCAGGCCCGTTCGGGCGAGGCCGGACCGGTCGCCCCCGGCGCCGCGCGCCGGGGCCCGGTGTCGCCCAAGACGGCGACCCAGGCGCAGTACATGGACATGCTGGGCCGCCACGATCTGGTCTTCGGCCTCGGCCCCGCCGGCACCGGCAAGACCTTCCTGGCCGTGGCCCACGGGGCCGGCATGCTGATGCGCGGCGAGATCGACCGGCTGATCGTCACCCGGCCGGCCGTCGAGGCCGGGGAGAAGCTCGGCTTCCTGCCCGGCGACCTGACCGAAAAGGTCGACCCCTACATGGCCCCGGTCTGGGAAAGCCTGATCCAGATCATGGGCGCCGAACAGCTGCGCAAGCGGCGCGAGAAGGGCGAGATCGAGGTCGCCCCGATCGCCTTCATGCGCGGCCGCACCCTCAGCCACGCCTTCATCATCGTCGACGAGGCGCAGAACACCTCGCGGCTGCAGATGAAGATGGTGCTGACCCGGATGGGCGAGGGCAGCCGCATGGCCGTCACCGGCGATCCCAGCCAGATCGACCTGGTCAATCCGCGCGACTCCGGTCTCGCCCACGCCGTGGCCATTCTCGAGGGCGTCGAGGGCGTCGCCCTGACCCGCTTCACCGCCGCCGACGTGGTCCGCCACCCGATGGTGGCCCGCATCGTCAAGGCCTATGACGAAGACGCGGCCAAGCGCGGCTGATGGGCGATCCTGCAAGTCCTGAGATCGAGGTCGAGATCGAGGACCCGGCCTGGAACGCCGTGCAGGACGTCGCGGCGGTCGTCACGCGGGCGGCGCGGGCCGCCGGTCCGGCTGGCGGAGTGGTGATCCTGCTCACCGACGACGAGGCCGTCGCCGAGCTGAACCAGCAGTTCCGGCAAAAGGCGGGCCCGACCAACGTCCTCTCCTTCCCGGCCCCGCAGAACCCCGAGAACCTGCTCGGCGACATCGCCCTGGCCTACGGCGTCTGCGCCCGCGAAGCGGTCGAGCAGGGCAAGTCGCTGGCCGACCATCTGAGCCATCTGACCGTGCATGGCGTGCTGCATCTTGCGGGATACGACCACGGCAACGATGATGAGGCGCAGGTGATGGAGGATCTGGAGCGGCGCGTGCTGGCCACGCTCGGCGTCAGCGATCCCTACGCGTCCTGAAAAGATGAGATGACAGAACAAGATTCCGATCCCCCGTCAGACCCTCCCCAGCGAAGCGGGGGCCTGGGTGGCATGTTGCGCCAGGTGCTGCGCGCCTTCGGCGAGAGCAGCGATCCCGACGCCCCGGTCCTGGCGGGGGCCGATGAACTGGCCCAGCACGCCCGCGAGTTCGCCGGCCTCGACGTCGGCGACGTGATGACCCCCCGGGCCGACATCCAGGCGGTCGAGGTCGAGACCCCGTTCGAGGACGTCGTCGCCCGCTTTCTGGCCACCGACCACAGCCGCCTGCCGGTCTACCGCGAAACCCTCGACGACCCGGTCGGGGTGATCCACATCAAGGACATCTTCCGCCTGCTGGCCGAGGGGCGGAAGGCGAGCACCGGGGCGCTGATCCGCAAGCTGAAGCGCGAGGTGCTCTACGTGCCCGAGGCGATGCCGGCGACCACCCTGCTGGAGAAGATGCAGGCCAACCGGGTGCATCTGGCCTTGGTCATCGACGAGCATGGCGGGGTCAGCGGCCTGGCCACCCTCGAGGACCTGCTGGAAGCCGTGGTCGGCGAGATCGACGACGAGCATGACGAGGCCCTGGTCAGCGGCGTCATCGCCCGGCCGGGCGGCATGTTCGAGGTCGACGGCCGCGCCGACCTGGAAGACCTGGAGGCGGCCCTGGAAGTCGGGCGGCTGGCTCCGGAAGAGCTGGAAGAGGACATCGACACGGTCGGCGGCCTGGTCACCGCCCTCGCCGGCCGCGTGCCGGAGACCGGCGAGATCATCGCCCATCCGGGCGGCTGGGACTTCGAGGTCGTCGACGCCGACATCCGCCGGGTCAAGCGGGTGCGGGTGCGTCCGGCGATCCGCCACCAGGAAGCTGTGTGACCCTCTCCAAAGCGTGGCAGAGCCGGCTGTTCGCCCTGGCGGCGGGCGCCGCGGCGGCGCTGGCGCATCCGCCGTTCGGATTGCTGCCCGGCCTGCTCGGCTACGGTGTCATTCTGCTGCTGGTCGACGGCGCTTCACCTGAGCGGCCGCTGCGCTCGGCCTTCCTGCGCGGCTGGCTGGCGGGGGTGGCCTATTTCGCCATCGGCACCTGGTGGGTGGCCGAGGCCTTCCTGGTCGACATCGCCGCCCATGGCTGGATGGCCCCCTTCGCGGTGACCTTCATGGCCGCCGGCATCGCCCTGTTCTGGGGGCTGGCGGCGCTGCTCTACCGGCTGGCGCGGGTCGGCGGGCCCTGGCGGGTCCTCGTCTTCGCCGCCGCCTTCGGGGCGGCCGAGTGGCTGCGCGGCCATATCCTCACCGGCTTCCCCTGGAACCTGCCTGGGGAAAGCTGGAAGGCGGGGTCGCTGGTCTCGCAGTCGGCCTCGGTGGTCGGCGCCTATGGCCTGACCGTGATCACCGTCGCCGTCGCCGCGACGCCGGCCCTGTTCTGGAAGGCGCCGCGCAGGACCGCGCTGATCGCCAACGGCGGCGCGGCCGCCCTGCTGCTGGTCCTGCTGGCCTATGGCGCGTTGCGCGGCCCCCTGCCGCCAACCCCGCCTGGCCAAGCCACCCTGGTCCGCATCGTCCAGCCTGACGTGCCGCAGGAGGCCAAGTACGATCCCCAGGCCTTCACGCGGATCATGGGCAAGTATCTGTCGCTCACCCGGCGGCCAGGACCGGACGGCAGGGTTCCCGACATCGTCATCTGGCCGGAGGGGGCGGTTCCCGCGCTCGCCGACGACTACCTGGCTCAGGGGACCTGGACCCGGGCCGCCATCGTCGAGGCCCTGGCCCCCGGGCAGGTGCTGCTGGTCGGCGCCGCCCGCGCCGAGGGGACGCCGGACGCGCCGCGCTATTTCAACAGCCTGCTGGTCCTGCGCCGGGAGGGCGATGGCCTCGTCCAACTGGGCCGCTACGACAAGCACCGGCTGGTGCCGTTCGGGGAATATCTGCCGCTCGACAGCCTGCTCTCGCCGCTGGGCGTCAAGAACCTGGTGCAGATCGGCGACGGCTTCGATTCCGGGCCTCCGCCGGCCCCGCTGGCCATCCCCGGGCTGCCGGTGCTGCAGCCGCTGATCTGCTACGAGAGCCTCTATCCCGGCTTCACGCGGCAGGGCGCCCTGGCCTCCGGCAAGGCGCCGGACCTGATCGTCAATGTCTCCAACGACGCCTGGTTCGGCGCGACCAGCGGACCGCTGCAGCATCTCAACCTGGCCAGCTACCGCGCCATCGAGGAGGGGGCGCCGATGGCCAGAGCCACCCCCACGGGCGTGTCGGCGATGATCGACGCCTATGGTCGGGTGATTCCCTCCACCCGCATCGGGCAAGGCGCGGAAGCTGTGGTCGATGTTTTGATGCCACCTAGAGTGGTTAAAACTCCCTACCGCAGGTTGGGTGATCTTCCTTTACTTATATTTCTAATTGCAGCCCTGGCCGTAACAGCGGTCTTTCACTGGCGACGTCTGAAAAACCCCATCAGTATGCCGCCCGTCGCGTAGCGGCGTTTGTGTGTTTCTCTATGGGGCGCTACCTGGATGACTGACGACGCGATCCGTTCGCCCAACCCGATCGACGTTCATGTCGGGCGGAGGGTGAGACAACGGCGCAAGGCGATGGGGGTGACGCAGGAGCGTCTGGCCGACGATCTCGGCCTGACCTTCCAGCAGGTCCAGAAGTACGAGCGGGGGGCCAACCGGGTGTCGGCCTCCAAGCTCTACGAGATCGCCGTGGCCCTGCAGACCGGCACCGAGTATTTCTTCGAAGGCCTGGCCGACCCGTCGCAGCTGAAGACCGGCGGCGGCGAGGCCGAGCCGGCGTCGGAGAAGTTCGTCAACGCCTTCCTGATGAGCACCGAAGGCCTGGAGCTGGCCGAACTGTTTTCGCGGCTGAAGAGCCCCCGGCTGCGCAAGCGGATCGTCGAACTGGTCCGCAGCATGGTCGAGGACGGCGACGGCGAGGATGAGGCGTAACAGCCCAACCGCGCCCTTGCGGATATAAAGATACCTTTATATGGTCGCCCGGCTTTTAGCCGGGAGTCCTCCGTGAGCCGTCAGAACTATATCTTCACCAGTGAAAGCGTGTCCGAGGGACACCCCGACAAGGTCGCCGACCGCATCAGCGACGTTGTCGTCGACGCCTTCCTGGCCGAGGAACCCGAAGCCCGGGTGGCCTGCGAGACCCTGGTGACCACCAACCGCATCGTGCTGGCCGGCGAGATCCGGGCCGGCAAGCCGGGCCTCTCGAAGTCCGAGAACAAGGACCGCAACAAGGCGCTGATCGCCAGCCTCGAGCCCAAGGTTCGCGCGGCAGTGAAGGACATCGGCTACGCCCAGAAGGGCTTTCACTGGGAAAAGGCCAAGTACCAGTGCTTCCTGCACGCCCAGTCCGACCATATCGCCCAGGGCGTCGACGCCGGCGAGAACAAGGACGAAGGGGCCGGCGACCAGGGCATCATGTTCGGCTACGCGACGGACGACACCCCGGAGTTCATGCCGGCCACCCTGCAGTACAGCCACAACATCCTGCGCCGCCTGGCCGAGCTGCGTCACTCCGGCGAGCTCGACTTCCTGGAGCCGGACGCCAAGAGCCAGGTCACCCTGCGCTACGAGAACGACCGCCCGGTGCATGTCGAGGAAATCGTCGTCTCCCACCAGCACGGCAAGAAGATGGACGGCGGCGCCCCGACCTCCAAGCGCATGCTGGCGGCCCTGCGGCCCTACATCCTGCCGCTGTTCGCCGACGGCCTGATCAGCAAGAAGACCAAGTGGCACATCAACCCGACCGGCAAGTTCCTGATCGGCGGGCCTGATGGCGACTGCGGCCTGACCGGCCGCAAGATCATCGTCGACACCTACGGCGGCGCCTCGCCGCACGGCGGCGGCGCCTTCAGCGGCAAGGATCCGACCAAGGTCGACCGCTCGGCCGCCTACGCCTGCCGCTACCTCGCCAAGAACGTGGTCGCCGCCGGCCTGGCCAAGAAGTGCACCATCCAGATCAGCTACGCGATCGGCGTGGCCCGTCCGCTCAGCTTCTACGTCGACACCCACGGCACCGGCGAGGTCGATCCGGCCAAGCTGGAAGCCCTGCTGCCCAGCTTCATCGGCGGCGGCACCCCGGCCGGCATCCGCAAGACCCTGCAGCTCAACAAGCCGATCTACGCCCGCACCGCGGCCTACGGCCACTTCGGCCGCCAGCCGGACAACGAGGGCGGCTTCAGCTGGGAAAAGACCGACCTGGTCCCGGAACTGCAGAAGGCGTTCTAGAACACCATTCTCCCCCGCAAACGGGGGAGGGGGACCACTGCGCAGCAATGGTGGAGGGGTAGCTCGCTCCATGCTCCCCGGCCCGAAAACAGCGCACCACCTTGCCAGGCAGCTGCGGCAGAGCACCAGTCCCAGATGCATTTGGACTGCCCTGAGGAAAAGGCTAAGTCATCAGGGGGCCCTGAATGACCCATGGGCCTTGTCCAGCATGAGGGGCTCAAAGCCAGTCCAGGCAGGAGGTGCACTCTGTGCAGCATTGAGAAAATGTCATCTGAAGCAACCAGCCTCTTGAGTC
>SDZP01000224.1 GCA_004144935.1 Caulobacteraceae bacterium
CGGTGAATCGGTTTCCGATCTGCTCTCGCAGATGAAGGAAAAGGCCCTCGCGGCTGCCGACACCTCGCTGGACAGCGCGGCCCGCGGTCAGCTCAACGAGGACTTCAAGGCCCTCCGCGACCAGATCGGCAAGGCCGTGTCGAACGCCGACTTCAACGGCGCCAACATGATCAAGGCGAGCGGCACCACCATCTCCGCCCTGGCCAACGCCGACGGCTCCTCCAAGCTGACGGTCGCGACCCAGTCGCTGGCCCTCGGTGGTGCGAACGTGACGGTCACCGCGACCACCTCGTTCAGCACCGCCACGACGGCCGCCGCGGCTCTGGCCCTGGTTTCCGCCTCGATCACCAACACCTCGTCCGCCATTGCCAAGCTCGGCACCGGCGCCAAGGCGCTGGAAACGCACCTGGGCTTCATCGGCAAGCTGCAGGACAGCCTGGACGCCGGCGTGGGTAACCTCGTCGACGCCGACCTGGCCAAGGAAAGCGCGCGTCTGCAAGCGCTGCAAACCAAGCAACAGCTCGGTGTGCAGGCTCTGTCGATCGCCAACTCCTCGGCTTCGTCGCTGCTGGGTCTGTTCCGCTAACGGCACAGTGATCGGGGGCGGGCGCGAAAGCGTCCGCCCCTCTTCATGCGCGTACCCGCTCGTCCCCCGGCGAGTGGATTCTGGCAGGAGACGCCGGCGCGACAAGCCCCGGCGCTGTGGGAGACATGAGCAACAGCATAGCCCCTATCCGCAATGTCCCAGAACCCGTGGCCGCGATGATCTCGCAGCCGGTTCAACCCGTCGCCGAGACGCAGGCGCCGACCCCCAAGGGTCAGAATGCCGATCTCCGCCTGGTGATCGAGGAAGACGAGGCCACCGGCGCCTTCGTTTACAAGACCCTCGACCGGCGCACCGGCGAAGTCATCCAGCAGCTGCCCCGCGAAAGCGTCCTCAAGGCGATGAGCTCCGAGGATTACAGCCCGGGCATGGTGCTGAACACGCGGGACTGACGCGCGTCCCTTCCGGCGCCTCGCTGGCCCGGCCCATCTTCCCTCACCGACGTCGCGCCGCGACGGCGGCGATCATGGTTTCTGCGCCGTTAACCATACGCTCACCGTTGGCCCGTTAGCCTGAACGGGAACAGGCGGCCGAATCGGCGACCGCCAGCGCCGGACGGCGCACCTGGAGACGGTCCATGACCATCGGCGTGCACACCAATCAGGCGGCCCTGATTGCCCTTCAGAACCTCAACAAGACCAACGACAGCCTCGAAGGCGTCCAGGGTCGGATCAGCACCGGCCTGAAGGTCCAGGGGGCCAAAGACAACGCTTCGGTCTGGGGTATCGCCCAGGCCCAGCGGGCCGACATCGGCGCCCTTTCGGCGGTCAAGATGAGCCTGGACCGGGCGACCTCGATCTCCGACGTCGCCCTGACGGCCGGCGAAACGGTCTCCGACCTGCTCAACGTCCTGAAGGAAAAGGTCGTGGCGGCGATGGATCCCTCCATCGACACCCAAGCCCGCACCGCCCTCGACGCCGACTACAAGGCGACGCTGAAGCAGATCACCCAGGCCCTGACCAACGCCAACTTCGACGGCGCCAACCTGCTCAACGGCTCGCTGACCAGCAACATCCGCTTCCTGGCCAACGCCGACGCCAACGCCTACATCACCCTGTCGGTGAAGAACCTGTCGCTCGGCGGCGGCATCCTGTCGGTGGCCGCCGGCTCCTCGATCACCACCGCCACCCTGGCGACCGGAATCCTGGCTCAGCTCAACACCTCGATCAACAACGTCAACCAGGCGCTCGGCGACCTCGGGGCTCAGGCCAAGCAGATCGAGGCCCACAACAGCTTCATCTCCAAGCTGACCGACGTGCTCAACAGCGGCATCGGCAACCTGGTGGACGCGGACCTCGCCAAGGAATCGGCGCGGCTGCAGGCCCTGCAGGTGCAGCAGCAGCTGGGCGCCCAGGCGCTGTCGATCGCCAACCAGGCGCCGCAGATCGTGCTCAGCCTGTTCCAGGGCGGCTAATTTTGGACCAGACGCGGGTGCCCCTTCGCTGATCTTCCCTCCGAATGCCGACAGGCGGTTGAAGAGGCCGCGGATTTCCGGGACGGGTCGCGAGCATCCGTCGGTTGGCTGGCTCCCGGCCATTGCCGGGATCGGTGGGGGAGGGGACCGTGTCGCACTCGTCATCTCTTCGGGTTAAAGCTTACGCATGATCGACTTGCGCGACCTGGAGCCTGGCGACGAGGAGCAGCTGTACCGCTGGCGCCAGGAGCCGTCGGTCGACCGCTGGATGTCGGACGCCGCCGTGCCCGACCGCGGCGCCCACCAGCGCTGGTTCGTCGACCTGCTTGGCGGTCAGGACGGCCGCGGCTGGATGATCACCCGCGACGACCGCCCCGCCGGCATCATGACCCTGACGGGCCTGGCCAGCCATCACCAGCGCGCCAGCTGGAACTGGTTCGTCGGCGACGCCCAGTCGCGCGGCCGGGGCATCGGCCGCGCCGCCCAGGTGCTGGGCCTCGACAAGGCCTTCTGCGAGATGGGCCTCGACAAGGTCTGGGCCGAGGTCATGGCCGACAACGACAACGCCTTGAAGATGATGACCGCCGCCGGCTTCTTCCGCGAGGGCTACCTGCGCGGCCATGTGCTCAAGGCCGGCCAGCGCCGCGACGTCGTCCTGCTGGGCATTCTCAGCGCCGACTGGCAGGCCCGCCGCGAGAAGGCCAGGGCGGTGCTGGTCGACGGCCGGATGATCGCGGCCTGATCGCCATCGCGGCTGCGGCCAAACGCCCAGACCCTAACACCCTGTAAACCCCGCCCGCGCGATAATGGCCGCGAAGGCGTGCGCCCGCACGTTCGGGGTTCTCCGTGAGCACCATCGATTCGTCCGTTCTCCTGGGCTACTACCAGGCGCGAACCGGCCAGACCTCCAGTCTGGCGACGGGTTCCAGCGGCACGACCAAGGTCAAGTATGCCCCGACCGCCCCCTGGGCGACCAACTCCGGCGCGCCCCGCGCCAGCGCCCTGGTCGAGACGGTGATGATGGGCCGGCGGTTCATCGACGAGAACGCCGCCACCCTCGATCTCGCCGGGGCCAGCGACGACTACAAGAAACTGTTCTCCCTGTTCCAGGGCCTCAACGCCCTGACGGGCCTGGCCGAGCGCATGAGCGTGCGGGGCGTCACCGAGACCGAGAAGGGCAAGATCCAGAAGGTCTTCGCCAAGGGGCTGGCGGAGAGCACCGCCTACGCCGACAGCCTGAAACTGGAGCAGCTGCGCCTGACGCGGGGCGAGGCCATGCTCAGCGACAAGACCAAGGTCGGGGTGCCGAGGGCGAACTACACCTACACCACCGCAACGGTGCATGAGGGCACGGCCAGCGAAGCGGTCGCCCAGTTCGCCGGCGCCACCAGCATCAACATCGCCGTCAAGAAGCTGAGCGGCACGCAGAACATCGCCATCGACCTGTCGGAAATGACCGGCACGCGCTCGATGAGCACCGTGGCCAGCTTCATCAATTCCAAGCTGACCGAGGCCGGCGTCGCCACCCGCTTCCAGGTTTCGCGCACGGCCGGCGAGCCCAAAATCGTCAAGACGGGAAACACCACCGTCACCCTGCCGGCGACGAGCGACAAGTTCGCCTTCAAGGTGGTCG
This sequence comes from Caulobacteraceae bacterium, assembly GCA_004144935.1. Lineage (GTDB taxonomy): Bacteria > Pseudomonadota > Alphaproteobacteria > Caulobacterales > Caulobacteraceae > Caulobacter. The sequence continues at coordinate 3,652 of SDZP01000224.1, forward strand.
GCGACAGCGCCGAGACAGTGACCTTCAGCGCCGCCGGCGCCACGCCCGCCGTCTACGTCTCGACCACCGCCGGCAATCCCGACCCGGACAAGGACAGCAAGACCGCCGACGCCGTCTATGCCACCAGCCTGATCAAGACCAGCGCCGCCACCACCCCCGGCGGGGTCGGCGCCCGGGTGTTCGCCAACGGCCTGGAAAAGACCGTTACCGGCGTCAAGGACAGCCAGGTCGGCGCCGACGGCTCGGTCTACATGCTGGCCGAGGTCAGCGGCGCGGTGGACGGCCAGGCGATCAAGGGCGCCAAGGACGTCGCCCTGCTCAAGTACGACTCCCAGGGCCAGCTGATGTTCGCCCGCACGCTTGGCGCGGTGGGGACCACCACCGCCAACGCCTTGACCGTCTCGGCCGACGGCAAGGTGGCCATCGCCGGCTCGATCACCGGCCAGATGGAGGGGACGGTCAACGGGCCGATCAACTCCGGCCCGACCTCGACCCTCAGCGACAGCTTCGTCACCCTCTATGACGCCAAGGGCGACGAGGTCTGGACCCAGCGGCGCGGCGCCCTGCAGGCCGACGAGGCCACCGCCGTCGCCTTCGGCGACGACGGCGTCGTCTACGTCGGCGGCCGCACCAAGTCGGGCATGCCGGGCGGCACGGGCGCGCTCGGCGGCTGGGACGGCTACCTCAGCGGCATCTCCACCGACGCCAGGGGCGCCCCCAAGACTCTGTTCACCCAGCAGTTCGGAACCGGCGTCGACGACACCGTCGAGGGCCTGGTGGTCAACGGCGGCCGGGTGATCGTCGCCGGCATGGACAACAAGAACGCCAGGCTGCGCAGCTTCGACGTCACCGGCGGCGTCGCCGTCGCCGGCGCCAGCCGCGATCTCGGCGACCTGCAGGGCGGCTCTCTCGCCGGCATCAAGCTGGAAGGCGGCGAGCTCTATATCGGCGGCTCGACCCGCAACGCGGCCCTGGCGCTCGGCGCTCCGGCCAGCGCCCACGCCGGCGGCATGGACGGCTTCGCCGCCCGCCTGTCGACCGACCTGTCCAGCACCGCCAGCGACGCGCTGTCCTACTATGGCGGGACCAAGGACGACACGGTCACCGGCATGGCCGTGGCGGGCGGCAAGGTCTGGCTGACCGGCGTCGCCGGCGACAACCTGCCGGGCGCCGGCGCGCCGATCGCCAGCAAGGACGGCTACATCGTCGCCCTCGACCCGGCGACCGGCGAGGCCAGCTCGCAACAGCGGATCACCGGCAAGGACGGCTACGTCACCCCGACCTCCATCGCCGTCGACGCCACCGGCGCCTCGGCCCTGGACGCCTTCGGCCTGCCCAAGGGGGCGCTGGTCTATACCGACAGCCAGAAGATCGTCTCGGCCACCTCGGCCCGGGCCGGCGACAGCTTCCAGATTCGCACCCGCGCGGGCGGCGCGCTCGCCACCATCACCCTGTCGGCCGACGACACCCTCGAGACCCTGGCCGGCAAGATCAAGCGCGCAGGGGGCTACCGCGCCAAGGTCGAGGTGATCTCCGACGGCGGCTACCGCCGTATCAAGATCACCCCCGCCAACGACGAGGCCACCGTCGAGGTCCTGCCCGGCAAGGGCGGCAAGGACATGCTCGAAGCGCTCGGCCTGACCGAGGGCGTGGTGCGCAACACGGTGATGAAGGACGGCAAGTCGGTGGCCGCCGACGGCAAGGGCAACATCTACGGCCTTGCCCTGGCCAACGACATCAACCTCAAGGACGAGGACTCGGTGCGCAACGCCCTGCTGGTGCTGTCCAAGGCCACCGGCGCCATCCGCGCCGCCTACAAGGATCTGGAAAACGCCGCCAAGCCGCAGTCGGTGAGCAACCCCACGGCCAGCGGCCCGGTGCCGGCCTACCTGTCGAACCAGATTTCCAACTACCAGGCCGCGCTCAACAGGCTGACCGGCGGCTACTGACCGGGGTTGCGCTTGAATCCGTCGCAATGACGCGATAGCGCTTCGGTCATGGAATTTCTCAAGGATCGCCGCGTCGTCCTCGCCCTCGGGGCGCTGGTCGCCATCGTGCTCGGCGCGCTGATCGCGCTGGGCATCGCCAGGGGCTCCAAGACCCCGGACGAGCCGCCGCCCGCCTCGACCGGCGGACTGGTGGTCGAGAACGGCCGCGACGACGACACCAAGCTCGACGCCGCCCGCCCGATCCGCTGCTTCGTCGAGGGCCAGTTCGTCGGCGAGATCACCC
>SDZP01000673.1 GCA_004144935.1 Caulobacteraceae bacterium
GACGACGGCAACGGTCTGAAGGTGGTGGAGATGATCCGCGACCGCCGCGAGGACTCGCGCATCGTCATGCTGACCGGATACGGGGCCATCGCCACCGCTGTGGCGGCGGTCAAGGCTGGCGCGGTCGACTATATGCAGAAGCCCGCCGACGCCGACGATGTGGTCAAGGCCCTGCTCATGACCGGCGAGGCGCCCGAACCGCCGGACAATCCGATGAGCGCCGACCGCGTGCGTTGGGAGCATATCCAGCGGGTCTATGAGCTGTGCGACCACAATGTCTCCGAGACGGCCCGCCGCCTCGGCATGCACCGCCGCACGCTGCAGCGCATTCTCGCCAAGCGCGCGCCGCGCTGACGTTGACGGTGCTCCCCGCGACCGCCACGGTCGGCGGCGAAACGGGGGGAGCCGTCACATGAAGCGTCTTGCTTGGCCGGCGATCGCCGCCATCGGTTTTGTCGTGTCGGCCGGGGTCTGCGGTTGGCTGCTGTCAGCCTTCATGCCGGGCTATGGTCCCGGCTTGCTGTTCATGGACGCGGGCATCATCGAGAAGCTGATGATGATGCTGATCGTGCTGCTGCACCTGCCGATCCTTGTCGTCGGGTTGATCGCCGTGATCGACGGAAAGGGACGGTTCGGCATTCCGCTGCGGGTGATGGCCGCCGTGTCTGTGACGCTGGGCGGCTTCGCCGCGCTGTATGGCGTTTACACAATCCAGTACGCCGTCGCGCGGATCGGATCGGTCAGTTTCGCGGTTACGGCCCCGGGCTATGCCGAAGCCGCCCTTGCGGCCGCCATGGGCTTCTTCGCCGCGACGCTGGCGCTGACCTTCCATCTGCTGGGCGACCGTTGCCGCTGATCCGGGTGTCCGTTCGCGCAACGCGAATGAACAGGGGTGATCGTTCGCGAAGTGGGGGCGTCTTCTCCTGCAAACGGCGTGGCGGCCCATGAAGGCGGTCGGCACTGTCGGGTCATCGGAGGCCCGGTGGTCGGGTCTCCTCATGGAAGACCTGACATGATCCGCCTCGTCCCCCTCGCCGCCGCCGCCCTTCTGGCCCTGACCGCCGTTCCCGCCCGGGCCGCCGACGACACCCTGACCCTGACGTTCGAGACCGGGGCCCACACGGGCAAGGTCATGATCGCCCTGTTCAACTCGGAAGACGCCTACACCGGCGGGCAGCCTGTCGCCTCGGCCGAAGCCGATGCCTCGGGCG
>SDZP01000674.1 GCA_004144935.1 Caulobacteraceae bacterium
GGCAATATCTATGTCTGCGAGGCCCTGTACCGCGCCCGCATCTCGCCGCTGATCGCGGCGGGCAAGGTCTCGAAACCTCGCCTCGAAACCCTCGCCGCCGTGGTCCGCGACGTCCTCAACGACGCCATCGAAGCGGGCGGCTCGACGCTCCGCGACTTCGCCAACGCCGACGGCGGCCAGGGCTATTTCCAGCACCGCTTCGACGTCTACGGCCGCGAGGGCGAGCCCTGCCGCGGCGACGGCTGCACGGGCGTGGTCAAGCGCATCGTCCAGGCGGGTCGCTCCACCTTCTACTGCCCGTCCTGCCAGAAGCGGTGACGGGAGGTGGCTGGTGACTGGTGATTGGTGACCCGTGAAGGGTGACGCACGGCGCTCGCTGGACCTGGCGCTATCATGTCATCGGCTCGCACCAGCGTCCGCGGCAGCTAATCACCAATCACCAATCACTTTCATCCGCTATCCTCACCGCCGACCCTCCACCCTTCCAGGCAGCCCCCGCCCCATGCGCAAGACCCATCTCTGGATCAGTCTGATCGTCGGCGTCCTCGTCTGGAGCGCCTATTTCGCTCACTTCATCCAGTCGCTGCGCGGCGCGACGACCGGCGGCCTCGTCTGGTGGTTCCTCGGCGCCCTGGCCGTCACCGTCCTCGCCGAGACCGTCGCCACGGGCCTGATCGGCTGGCTGTTCCGCCGCCGCGCCCGCGCGCTCGATGAGGGTCCCACGCTCCAGGCCGCGCTCAAGGCCGGCCATGTCGCCCTGATGCTGCTGATCCTTCTGGTGCTGGTCGCCGCCGCCGTCCTCGCCCTCGCCTCACAGTTCGGCTGGAGCCTCGACCTTGCCGGCCCGCGCGGCCAGGTCATCGCCGCCAACGCCCTGCTGGCCATGGTTGTGGCCGCCGAACTCCTCCGCGCCGCCCTCACGCTGGCGCTGCTGCCCCGGCGTTGAACACGGTGGCGGGTGATTGGTGGTTGCGCCGCCGCCGCCGCCGCCCGAAAACACCGCCCGAAGGTGGACGCTTCGATCACCAGCCACCAATCACCCCTCCCACCCCTCCGGAGCCCGCTCATGGACACCTACGCCAACCTCCTGATCGAGCGTCATGCTGACGGCTATGCGGTGGTCACCCTGAACCGGCCCGAGGCGCTGAACGCCCTCAACTCGGCCCTGTTCGCAGACCTCGCCGCCTTCCTCGACAGCGTCGAGCAGGAC
>SDZP01000675.1 GCA_004144935.1 Caulobacteraceae bacterium
GTCGGGAGCCGCGCGATGAAAACGAGCGTCAAGGCGCTGGCCGTCGCTCTCCTGCTGGCGGCCGCCACCGTCGCCGTGGTCTGGTTCCTCAACGTGCGCGGCGAGTCTTCCATCGACGAACCGCTGTCGCTCGCCGCCCCGCGCGCCGACCTGGTCAGCCGCGGCGCCTACCTCGCCCGCGCCGGCAACTGCATCGGCTGCCACACCACGGCCGGCGGCGCAGCCTACGCCGGCGGCCGCGGCATCGCCACGCCCTTCGGCACGGTCTTCACCTCCAACCTCACGCCCGACGACGCGACCGGCCTGGGACGCTGGACGCCGGCGCACTTCTGGCGCGCCCTGCACAACGGCCGCTCCCGCGACGGCCGCCTGCTCTACCCCGCCTTCCCCTACCCGGACTACACCCAGGTCACCCGGGAAGACTCCGACGCGCTGTACGCCTACCTGCGCAGCCTGCCGCCGGTCGCACGGGCCAACACCGCCCACACCCTGCGCTTTCCCTACCAGTCGCAGGCGGCCCTCGCCGTCTGGCGCGCGCTGTTCTTCGAGCCCGGCAGCTTTCAGGCCGACGCCTCCCGCAGCGCCGAGTGGAACCGCGGCGCCTACCTGGTCAGGGGCCTGGGCCACTGCGCCGCCTGTCACACAGCGCGCAACGCCCTGGGCGGCACCGACAGCGGTCTGGACCTCGCCGGTGGCCTGATCCCGATGCAGAACTGGTACGCCCCGTCGCTCGCCTCGCCCTTCGAGGCCGGCGTCGGCGACTGGGGCACGGCCGACATCGTGCGCCTGCTCAAGACCGGCGTTTCGCCCACGGCGTCGGTCACCGGCCCCATGGCCGAGGTCGTGCAGAACAGCACCCAGCACCTCACCGACACCGACCTGGCCGCCATGGCCACCTTCCTGCAGGGTCTGCACCAGCCCGCGACGACGCCGCCCGCCGCCGTGCCTGCCCCCGTGGCCGTGGCGCTGGCCCCGGCCACCCGCGAACGCGCCGCCCAGCTCTACACCAACCACTGCGCCCAGTGCCACGGCGACCGGGGCCAGGGCGTGCCCGGCGCCTACCCGGCACTCGCCGGCAACCGCGCCGTCGTGATGGCGTCGACCGTCAACCTCGTGCAGATCGTGCTCAACGGCGGCTTCGCGCCGTCGACGGCCGGCAACCCGCGCCCCTTCGGCATGCCGCCCTTCGTGCTGGCGCTCGACGACCGGG
>SDZP01000676.1 GCA_004144935.1 Caulobacteraceae bacterium
ACCAGCACGACCTCATAACCGCTGTCCGGCGCCTGACCCGCGTCGATCAGGGCGGCCATGTTCGAGCCGGCCCCGGAAATCAGGACGGCGACGCGCGTCTTCACGAAATCAGGCCGCTTCCAGTTGTCCGCACACGAAGGCGACTTCGCCGGCGTTTAGCAGGGCCGCCAGCACCGGCTCGGCGTTCTCGGGCGCGACGATCAGGATGAAGCCGACGCCGCAGTTGAAGGTGCGGCGCATCTCGTGGTCGCTGATGCCGCCGGTCTCGGCCAGCCACTGGAAGACGGCGGGCATGGGCCAGGCGTTCCAGTCGAAGCTGGCCTGAAGGCCTTCGGCGATGCAGCGGGGCGGGTTTTCGATCAGGCCGCCGCCGGTGATGTGGGCCGCGCCCTTGACCAGGCCCGCCTTCATCAGCGGCAGGACCGGCTTCACATAGATGCGGGTCGGCTCCATCAGGGCCTGGGCCAGCGAGCGGTCCTTGGCGAAGGGGGCGTCGTCGCCCCAGGCCAGGCCGGACTTCCCGACCACCTTGCGCACCAGCGAATAGCCGTTTGAGTGGGGGCCGGTGGAAGCCAGGCCGATGATGATGTCGCCGGCGGCCTGGCGATCCAGGTACGGCAGGGCGTGGCCGCGTTCGACGGCGCCCAGGCTGAACCCGGCCAGATCATAGTCGCCGTCGGTGTACCCAGGGCGCAGCCGGCCTGGCGACAGCCCTCGGCGATGCCGGCGACGACGCGGCGGGCGGCGTCGATCTCAAGACGGCCGGTGGCGTAGTAATCGAGGAACAGCAGGGGCTCGGCGCCCTGGGCCAGCAGGTCGTTGACGCACATGGCGACCAGATCGACGCCGACGCCGTCATGACGGCCGGTCTCGATGGCGATCTTTAGTTTGGTGCCGACGCCGTCCGTGGTGGTGACGATCAGCGGATCCTCGAACCCGGCGGCCTTGAGGTCGAACAGGGCGCCGAAACCGCCCAGCGAGGGCTCCGATCCGGGGCGCGCCGTCGATTTCGCCAGCGGCTTGATATGTTCGACCAGGAGTTCGCCGGCGTCGATGTCCACGCCCGCATCGGCGTAGGTCAGGCCGTTTTCGAGAGGCTTTTGGGTGTCGCTCATGGGATCTCGGGCCTGAATCGGGGCGGAAATGCAGCGCGGCTCTTGCCACAGGTAGGATGCGGGGGGCTATAGCATCGGAATGACGCCGATCACCACCACCGAGGCGCTGGCCGAATTCTGCGCCCGCGTAGCCACAGCACCCTTCATCACGGTCGATACCGAATTCATGCGGGAAACGACCTACTGGCCCAGGCTGTGCCTGATCCAGGCAGCCTCGGCCGAACACGCCGCCATCATCGATCCGATGGCGGAAGGCCTGGACCTGGAGCCGTTCCTGGACCTGTTGCGCGACGAGAAGATCGTCAAGGTCTTCCACGCCTGTCGCCAGGACGTGGAAATCTTCGTGCGCCTGGGGGCCATGCCCAAGCCGATGTTCGACACCCAGGTCGCCGCCATGGCCGCCGGATTCGGCGAACAGGTCGCCTATGATTCGCTGGTGCGGCAGACGCTGCGCATTGAGGTGGACAAGGGCAGCCGCTTCACCGACTGGGCGCGCCGGCCGTTGTCGGAGAGCCAGCTGGTCTATGCCCTGGGCGACGTGACCCATCTGGCGGCGCTTTATCCCAAGCTGCGCGACCGGTTGGAGAAGGAAGGGCGTCTGGACTGGGTGATGTCGGAGATGGCGGCCCTGACCGAGCCGGCCATATATGACACCAATCCCGAAAACGCCTGGAAGCGGCTGAAGCCGAAGAAGTTCTCTGCGAAATACCTGGCCGCCTTCAAGG
>SDZP01000225.1 GCA_004144935.1 Caulobacteraceae bacterium
CCTCGGGCAGCTGGTCGCCCGCGAGATCGAGCGGGCCGGCGGCGTGGCCAAGGAGTTCAACACCATCGCGGTCGATGACGGCATCGCCATGGGCCACGACGGCATGCTCTACAGCCTGCCTTCGCGCGAGCTGATCGCCGACGCCACCGAATACATGGTCAACGCCCACTGCGCCGACGCCATGGTCTGCATCTCCAACTGCGACAAGATCACTCCGGGGATGCTGATGGCGTCCTTGCGGGTCAACATCCCGACGGTGTTCGTGTCCGGCGGACCGATGGAGGCCGGCAAGGTCATCCTGAAGGGCAAGGAAGTGGCGCTGGACCTGGTCGACGCCATGGTCGCCGCCGCCGACGACAGCGTCAGCGACGCCGATGTGGCCACCATCGAGCGCTCCGCCTGCCCGACCTGCGGGTCCTGCTCGGGGATGTTCACCGCCAACTCGATGAACTGCCTGACCGAGGCGCTCGGCCTGTCGCTGCCCGGCAACGGCTCGGTGCTGGCCACCCACTCGGACCGCGAGCGGCTGTTCCTCGAGGCCGGCCACCTGATCGTCGACATCACCCGGCGTTATTACGAAGAGAACGACGAGAGCGTGCTGCCGCGCAACGTCGCCAGCTTCGCGGCCTTCGAGAACGCCATGAGCCTGGACATCGCCATGGGCGGCTCGACCAACACAGTGCTGCACCTGCTGGCCGCGGCCTATGAGGGCGGCATCGACTTCACCATGGCCGACATCGACCGGCTGTCGCGCAAGGTCCCCTGCCTGTCGAAGGTCGCCCCCGCCAAGTCCGACGTCCACATGGAGGACGTCCACCGGGCCGGCGGGGTGATGGCCATCCTCGGCCAGCTGGAAAAGGCGGGCCTCATCCACACCGAGCTGCCGACCGTCCACAGCCCGACCATGGGCGCCGCGCTGGAGCGCTGGGACATCTCCCGGACCGAGAGCGAGACCGTGCGCACCTTCTTCAAGGCGGCGCCGGGCGGCGTGCCGACCCAGACCGCCTTCAGCCAGTCGCGCCGCTGGGAAGAGCTCGACCTCGACCGCCAGGAGGGCGTCATCCGCAGCGCCGAGCACGCCTTCAGCAAGGACGGGGGCCTGGCCGTGCTGAGCGGCAACCTGGCGCTCGACGGCTGCATCGTTAAGACCGCCGGGGTCGACGAGAGCATCCTGAAATTCTCCGGCCCGGCCCGGGTGTTCGAAAGCCAGGACGCCTCGGTCAGCGCCATCCTGACCGGCAAGATCAAGCCCGGCGACGTGCTGGTCATCCGCTATGAAGGGCCCAAGGGCGGCCCGGGGATGCAGGAGATGCTGTATCCGACCAGCTACCTGAAATCGAAGGGGCTGGGCAAAGAATGCGCCCTGATCACCGACGGGCGCTTCAGCGGCGGCACCTCGGGCCTCTCCATCGGCCACGTCTCGCCAGAAGCGGCCGAGGGCGGGCTGATCGCGCTGGTCGAGGAAGGGGATATGATCGACATCGATATCCCCAACCGGGGCATCAGCCTGCGGGTCGATGACGCCGAAATCGCGGCCCGCCGCGCGGCCATGGCCGCCAAGGGCGCCGAGGGCTGGAAGCCGGCCGTGGTTCGCCAACGGAAGGTGTCGACGGCGCTGCGGGCCTACGCGGCCTTCACGACCAGCGCGGCGCGCGGGGCGGTGCGGGTGGTGCCGTAGCCCCGGCTCTTTATCCGCGCATCCCGGCGGTATGGCCTAGAAGATCAGGAAATCGCTGGCGCTGAGGTTCAGCCCCACGCCCAGCGTCGCAAACCGGACCGCCGCCACCGCGCCTGTGCCGTCGGCGTCGTAGTACAGCCCGCCGCCCTCGGCGTCGTAGACGATGCGATGGGCGGCCGAGGTGGCGTGGTCGCCGGTCGCGAAGGCGGTTTCGTCCAGGTCGCCCGCGCCGAGTTTCGTGAAGATCGCGCGCGACAGCAGGATCTGGTCGATCGCCGTCTCGAAGTCGGTGACCGTGTCGACATTGGCGACCAGTCGCGCGTCGAACACGAAGCTGTCCACCCCGCCGCCGCCGGTCAGCACATCGTGCCCCGCGCCGCCGTTCAGCCGGTTGTCGCCGTCGTTGCCGTACAGGGTGTTGGCCAGGGCGTTGCCGGTCCCGTCCAGGTCGCCCGCGCCGCGCAGGACCAGGGTCTCGACATTGGCGGCCAGGGTCCAGGAGACCGTCGCCCGCACGGTATCGATGCCCGCCGAGGCGCGTTCGAGGACGACATCGCCCAGGTCGTCGACCTCGTAGATGTCGTCGCCTGCCCCGCCGGACATCTGGTCCCGGCCCGCGCCGCCGATCAGGGTGTCGTCGCCGGCCTCGCCGGAGAGGATGTTGTCGCCGGCGTTGCCGTTGATGCGGTTGGCCAGCGCATTGCCGACGCCGGTCACGCCATCCGCCCCGGTCAGGACCAGGTTCTCCAGATTGGCGCCCAGCGTCCAGGACAGCGCCGCGACCACCGTATCGAAGCCGCCGTCGACGGCCTCCACGATCCGGTCGCGCGCCTCGCCGACCACGTAGGTGTCGTTGCCGGCGCCGCCGATCATGACATCGCCGCCCGCCCCGCCGTCGATCAGTTCGCTCTCGGCCGTGCCCATCAGCGTGTCGCCGCCGGCCGTGCCGATGCGGTCCGGGGCGGTGGTGGTGAAGCTGTAGATCCCGGACACCCAGTCCAGCACCCCGTCGAGGAACACCACCCGCTCGGTCCCGCGCAGGGTGTCGAGGCCCTCGGCGACACTGCGCACCGTGCGCAGGGCGCTGTCGATCTTGTAGTCGGCGAAGCGGCCCGCATAGACCACGGTGTCGATGCCGGTGTAGCCGTCGATGATGTCGTTGCCGGCGCCGCCGGTCAGGATGTCGTCGCCGGCGTCGCCGAACAGGATGTCGTCGCCGGCCAGGCCGCTCAACTGGTTGGCCGCCTCGTTGCCGTAGAGCTCGTTGGCCAGCTCGTTGCCGAAGCCGTTGATCGCCGCCGGTCCATTGAGGTTCAACATCTCGACGTTGGCGCTCAGGGTGTAGGTCACCGAGCTCACGATGATGTCGAAGCCTTCGTTCGCGTCTTCGAACACGCGATCGCCGACGTTGTCGACGATGTAGGTGTCGTTGCCGTTGTTGCCGCGCATGCGGTCGGCCCCGAGGCCTCCGTCCAGCCGGTCGGCATTGTCGGTGATGAAGAAGTTGCGCTCCGTGCCGACCAGGCTGTCGGAGCCGTCCGTACCGGTCAGGCTCAGGCCGTCGGCGAAATAGGCCCGGGCGCCGCTGGCCATTAAGACCACCCCGTCCGAGAACTGCAGCACCTCCACACTCACAAGGGTGTCGACACCATCGCCCAGGGTTTGCACCAGCGTGCTGTTTTCCCGCACCGTGCCGGCCACCCGATCAATGATGTAGGAGTGCATAAAGCCGGCGAACTGGGCGAAGTCGCGGCCTTCGCCGCCGTCGAGCAGGTCGTTGCCTGGTCCGGCCAGCAGGGTGTCGTCGCCTTCGCCGCCGAACAGCCGGTCGTTGCCCAGACCTCGTTCTGGAAAGGCGAAGATAAACAGAAAGCCGGAGACGGGATCGGCGATGAAGTCAAACTCCTGGGAATCGTCGAGGAAGTCGTTGCCGGCCCCGCCCATCAGCACGTCGTTGCCCAGATGCCCGGACAGATAGTCGGCGCTGGCCTCGCCGAACAGTTCGTCGGCCCCGCCGTAGCCGAGCAGCCGATCAGAGCCCGCTCCGCCGAAAATCCTGTCGATTCCGTTCCCGCCCGACAGCTCGTTGGCGGCGGCATTGCCGAAGATGGTCATGCCGGTGTTGCCGCCGAAGGCGGGTCGCCCTCGTTGTCGAAGGTATAGGTGTCGTCTCCCGCCCCGCCGACCATGCGGTCGGCGCCGCCCATCCCGTCCAGGGTGTCATTGCCGTCCAGGCCGAACAGTTCGTTGGCCCCGGAATTACCGGTGATGACGTTGGCCAGGGCGTTGCCGGACCCGCTGACCACGCCTTCGAGCAGGGTCAGCCGCTCGACATTGTCCGCCAGCACTACCCCGTTGACCCTGGCAAGGACCAGATCATTGCCCTGGCCCGCCAGCTCGATGACCTGGTCGCCGGGAAGGGCGTTGGCGCCGACGCCCGTCTCCATGGCGTCGACGAAGTAGATGTCGTCACCCAGTCCGCCGATCATGACGTCGGCGCCGGCCCCGCCATCGATGGTGTCCGCGCCGTCCAGCCCGGTGATGGTGTCCTCGCCGGACGTGGTACGAAACGACGCCGGGGCCGTCGGCGAAAAGGCGTTGGCGGCCCCGGTGCCCGTCAGCACGACGCCGGGATTGTCTGTCACAAACCGCTGGGCGAGGACATCGTAGACACCGCCGGTAAACCGCAGGAACTCGATGTTGGTCAGGGTGTCCGTGCCCTGCTGGGCCAGGGCGGCGACCACGGTGGTGACCCCGCCCACATGGGTCACCATGCCGGGCACGTAGCGCTGAAAATATCTGGCGGTGTCGATCCCACCGCCGCCGTCGAGGGTGTCGTCGCCCCGTCCGCCGTCGAAGACGTTGGTGGCGGAGTTGCCGATCAGGATGTCGTTCGCGTCCGAGCCTGTCATGTCCGCGGCCCGCGAGCCGGTCAGGATCACCCGCTCGACATTCGCAAAGCCGGCAGTGATCGTCCGCGACACCAGAACGGTATCAAACCCCTCATTTGCGGCCTCGACCACGCCGGCCAGGGCCTCGCCGGTCAGATCGTAGGTGTCATCGCCGATGCCGCCACGCAGCACATCCAGGAAACCCACGGACGTAAGGATGTCGTCGCCGCCCTCCCCGTAGAGCACGTTGAAGGACGAGGCGCCGCCGGTGATGCTGTTGCCCAAAGCGTTGCCGTGCACCTCGGCATGGGCGTCCCCGACGACGACCAGCGCCTCGACGTTGGCCGGCATCGTGTAGAGGGTCACGCCGGAGAGCAGGATGGTGTCGTAGCCCTGGTTCAGCGCCTCGACGATGGTATCGCCGCTGCTGTTGACGACGTAGCGGTCGTTGCCCTTGCCGCCGACCAGCAGGTTCGAGCCGAGCCCGCCGTCGAGGATGTCGTCGCCGTTGTTACCGATCAGGCGGTCGGCGCCCCGGCCGGTGGTGATCCTGCTGCCGCCGACATGGGCGTAGATGGTCGCGCCGACCAAGCCCAGTTGGCTGGACAGGTCGATGGTCCCGGCGTCGGTCAGGGTCAGGGTGACTCCCAGGCTCGAGTCGGTCGAATAGCGGATAAGGTCGAACGTCCTCAGCACAGCCAGGCTGCGGGCGATATTCAGGCCGTTGGTGAACAGAACAGACGCCACGAGAGTATCACCTCACCAACCCGGCCCAGGTAACGGGCCTGCTTCGGCATACCACCGATTTATCCAGCCGCATGACGATTCGCCGCCGCCATCGCTGGCGACGGCGAATGTCTTGCAGATCTAGAAGCTGACGCGCAGGCCGGCGCTGACGCTGTAGCCTTCCCGGCGCGAGCCATCGTCGACCGTCCCGACCAGGAAGCCGGACAGCAGCCCGTCCGGCGTACCACCCGTCACACCGACGCTGTAGCGGATCGCGTCGTCCCAGCTCGTTGTTTCCTGGGCGAAGGTGGTGACCGGGGCGTTGAAGACGTAGGCCGCGTCATCGTCGTCCGACCAATTCTTCAGGGCCGCGACACTGGCGAAGGGCTCCAGCACCACCGGTCCGACGGCTTCCGACCGCCAGGCGAGGCGCAGGCCCAGCTGGCCGACCTGGGTGGTCGAACCGCCGGCGCTGTAGGTTGTCGCCGGATCGAGCTGCAGGGTGTCGATCTCGCTGTCGGCGTAGTCGAAGCCGGCGAACGGGGTCACCGTCCAGCCGGTCGCGCCGCCGAAGCGGTAGGCGGCATGGACCGACGCGGCCGTGGCCTCGCCGTCCAGCTTGTTCTCGCCGGTGAGACCCAGGATCTGCGGCAGGTAAAGGTCGAATTCGCGCCACTCCTTGCGCACCGAGGCGTCGACCGTGAAGCCGCCGGCCCCGACCACCACATAGCCGCCGAGGAAGGTCCCATCGACCGCCACGTGATCGGCGCCGAGCGAGCGGCTGTCGCCGTCGTAGACGCCGCCGGTCAGGCCCAGGTGCAGGTCGAAGCCGCCCAGGCCCGGAACGGCGAAGTCGGCCCCGACCTGCAGCACTTGCTGCGTCGTCTCGACCTCTTCGGCGCCCGCGAAGCTCAGCCCGCCGCCGACGATGGTGGTGTCGATGGCCTGGCGGGTCTCGCCCGTGCCGCCGCGGATCCAGAAGTTCATGGTCCGCTCGCCACCCTGGCCCAGCACCATGGCGCTGATCGGCTCGTCGACCAGCCCGGAGGCGGCCTCGGCGACGTAGGACAGCGCGGCCAGCGATGTGCTGTCCGGATTGATCGACTGGATCAGGCCGAACTGGGTCGTGTTGGCCGGGTTGCGCCCGAAGCTGTCGAGGATGAAGCCCGGCGCGAACAGCGCGGTGTTGGAGGTGAAGGCGTTGTCGCTCGCCGCCCCGGCCACGGTGACGATCGGCAGGAAGCCGCCGGCCACCAGGGTGCGGGGGCCGACGCGGTTCAGGCCGACATTGGTCACCCCCGTCGCCGCGCCACCGATCACCAGCCGGTCGGCCGTGGCCGTGGCGGTGCTGTAGTCGACCAGCAGCTGGCCGCCGCCGGAATAGCTGCCGCCGACGGTGATGACGTTGCCGACGACGCCGTTCTGAGCATTGAGGACGCCGCTGTTGGCCATCGCGCCGTTGGTGGAGAACGAACCGGCCGCGGCCAGATTGATGCGGCCGGTGTTGGTCGTGCCGCCCAGGAAGGCCAGCGAGCCGCCGGCCGCGACGTTGACGATCCCGGCGTTGGCCAAGCTGCCCGAGACGCTGGAGGCGCCAGCGCCGGTGTTGATCACCCCGGTGGCCGAGTTGGTCACCAGTGAGCCGGCCACGGCCGAACCGCTGATGGTCAGGCGACCGTTGATGGTGCCCGCGTTGGTCAGGCGGAAAGCGCCGCCGGCCTGGGCGGAAAGGACGCTGTTGGCTGTGCCGGTGATCGAACCGCCCGCCGTGTTGAGCAGGGTCACGTCGCCGCTGCCCAGGGTGTCGATCCGGATGCCGTTCAGGCCGGACACCGCGCCGTTCACCGTCACAGAGATGTCGCCTGAGGCCGCCGCGTTGAACTGCCGGGCCTCGATGGCGCTGAAAGCGGCCGCGGTAACCGAGCCGGCCGTCACCGACACATCGCCCTGTCGGCTGGTGAGCAGGATGCCCCGGCCGCTGGTCGACACGATCGGTCCGACCGCGTTGATGGTGATCGACCCCGCACCGTTGTTGCTGGCGATGATGCCGGAGCCGGTCCCGGTATTGATCGCGCCGTTGGAGGTCACCCGGACGTCGCCGGTGGCGCCGCCTTCGAGAAGCCCGGCGCTGATGCCCGTGCCCGAGGCTGTCACGGCGCCGTTGGTGACAACGGTGACGTCGGCGGTCAGGCTGCCTGAGAGGAGATCAAGCGCCGTTCGGCCGAAGGGCCCTCCCGTCGCCGTCACGGCGCCGGTGGTGACGTTGACGTCGCCGCCCGTCAGCCCATCGATGATGATCAGTCCGGTGTTGTTCGCCGATACGATCGGGCCCGCGAGGTTGATGTTGATTTCGCCCGCCCCGGTGCTGAGGATGAACATCCCCGTGCCTTGGCCAACGAAGCCGCCGGCGCCGGTGATGCTGATGTCGCCGCCGGCCTGCAGCTGCATGCCGCCGAACGTGCCGCTGACGGTGTCGGCGACCTGCAGGGTCACCGCGCCGTTGCCGATGGCGGACAGGCCGAAGCCGCCGTTGGCCGTGACCGTGCTGTTTGAAGTGACGGTGATGTCGCCCGACCCGGCGTTGGTGATCTGGATGCCGCGGAGACCGGATACGGCCCCGTTCGTCGCTACCGAGATATCGCCGACGCCGGCGGCGTCGTTCTGCTGGGCGAAGACGCCGATGAAGCCAGCGTCGATGGCGCCCGTGGCGATGCTGACATCGCCGCCCTGTGTCTGGGCCGTAACGCCGCTGCCCGACACCGCGATCGGACCGATGGCGGTCACGCTGACCGCGCCGGAGCCGGCGGTCTGCGCCTGGACGCCCGTACCGCCGCCCAGCGCCCCATTGGCGGTCACGATCACGTCGCCGGTCGAGGCCGCATCCGTCAACGCCGCCCTGATAGCCCCGCTGGCGCCGGTGACATCGCCGTTTGTGACGACGGTGACGTCGCCGGTCAGGCTGAGCGACGAGACGTCGATGCCGTCCCGGCCGGCCGTCAGCGCGGTGACCGCGCCGGTGGTCACCGAGACGCCCGTTCCGCCCGCGACGTCCCGGATGTTGATGCCGTCGCCGTTCGTCGCCGACACGGCCCCGGCGACATTGACCAGCGTCGCCGCCGCGCCGTTGTTCTGGATCGTCAGGCCGGCGCCGGACTGGCCGACGAAGCCGCCGGCCCCGGTGACGCTGACCGGGCCCGAGCCGGTGATGGCCGCGCCCTCCACGGCGCCGGTCACGACATCGGCGACCTGCAGCGTCACCGCCGCATTGCCGGTCAGCTCGATGCCGACCGCCGTGGCGCCCGTCACCGCGCCGCCGGCGCTGACGGTGACGCCACCCGAGCCGTTATTGATCGCCTGGATGCCGAAGGTCCCCGAAACATCGCCGTTGGTGGTCAGCGAGATGTCGCCGGCCCCACCGCCCAGGAACTGAAAGGCCGTGATGCCGGTCGCGCCGGTGGCCGTGACGTCGCCGGTCGCCACCGTGATATCGCCGCCGCCGGTCAGGGCGAACACGCCGCCGCCCGTGCCGCCAGTCACCGGGCCGACCGCCGTCACCGTGACCGACCCCGATCCCTGGTTTTCGGCGTCGATGCCGAACCGGCCGCTGGCGGCCCCGTTGGTGGTAACGCTGACGTTGCCGGTCCCGGCCCCGGCGAAGAGGGCCGCCACGACGCCGCCGTTGTCGGCCGCCACGTCGCCGTTGGTCACGACGGTGAGATCGCCGGTCAGGCTGAACGACACCGCATCGACACCGCTCTGGCCGGCGCTCAGCGCCGTCACCGCGCCGGTCGTGACCGAGACGCCCGTTCCGACGGCGGCGTCGCGCACCTGGATGCCGTCTCCGCCCGTCGCGACGACGGCGCCGGAGATGTCGACGACCGTGGTTGCAGCGCCGTTGTTCTGGATCGTCAGGCCGGCGCCGTTCTGGCCGACGAAGCCGCCCGCACCGGTGACGCTGATGGCGCCGTTGCCGGTGACGCTGGCGCCGTTCGTACCGCCGGTCACCACGTCGGCGACCTGGAGGGTTACGGCTCCATTGCCTTGCGCCAGGATGCCTTCCGCCGTTGCACCGCTTACCGAGGCGCCGGCGATGACGGTGATGGCGCCCGAGCCGAGGTTGGCGGTAACGACCGGGGTGGTCACTTCGGCCTCCAACACCGCCATCGTGGCGCTGCAGAACAGCGGCGGCGCAAGCAACGTCGCCGTGACAACGAACGGTGCGGTCTCCGGCGCCACGGGCATCCGTACCGCCAACCTCGGCTCGGGCGCCATCACCGTCA
>SDZP01000677.1 GCA_004144935.1 Caulobacteraceae bacterium
TTGCCGAGCCAGCCGGGAATGCCCGCCCCGCAGGCCCCGGCCATCTTGACCAGGCCCTTGAAGTTGCTGACCGGCATGATGCCGGGAGAGATGGGGATGGTGATCCCGGCCGCCCGCACCTTTTCCATGAACCGCAGGAAGGGGTCGATCTCGAAGAAGAACTGGGTGATGCCGCGCGTCGCGCCGGCGTCGACCTTGGCCTTCAGCACGTCGATGTCATGCTGGATGTTGGGACTCTCGGGATGGCCCTCGGGATAGACCCCGACCAGCACCTCGAACGGCTGGATGCCGCGCACGGCCCGGGTCAGCTCGGTGGCGTTGGCGTAGCCGTCGGGGCGCGGCACGTATTCGCCGCCGATCGAGCCCGGCGGATCGCCGCGCAGGGCGACCAGATGGCGAACCCCGGCGTCCCAGTAGTCGCGGATCACCTGGTCGACGTCGCTGCAGCTGGCCTCGACGCAGGTCAGGTGGGCGGCCGGCTTGAGGCTGGTCTCCTCGACGATGCGCTTGACCGTCCGGTGCGTCCGGTCACGGGTCGAACCGCCGGCCCCATAGGTCACCGACACGAAGTCCGGCTGCAGCGGCTCGAGCCGGCGGATGGCCTTCCAAAGGTTCTCTTCCGCTTCCGGCGTCTTGGGCGGCGAGAACTCGAAGCTGATGCCCAGCTTGCGGTTGGGTCGTTCGGCCGAGCGGGCGACCGGTCCGATGACGCGGCGATGCGGGCTCATGCGGCGCTCCTGTTGGCGTTGGCCGGGCGCGTCCCGGTCCAGATCTTGATGGTCAGGCCCTCGCCGCTGGCGGTGGGGAGGGTCTCGCTCACCTGGCCTTCAAGGCCGGCGGCCTCCAGCCAGCGCAGGATCTCCTCGTCAGAGAACCCGAGGCGCCGGTGCTGGTGCTGGCTGCGCAGGAATTCCAGGCTGTGGGGGGCGAAATCGATGATCAGCAGCCGCCCGCCCGGGGCCACCAGCCGGGCGGCCTCGGTGACCGCGGCGATGGGGTCGCTGAGGTAGTGCAGCACCTGGTGCACCGTCACCAGATCGGCGCTCCCGGCCGGCAGCCCGGTGGCGAAGATGTCCCCGTGGCGCAGTTCGCAGGCGGCGAGCCCCGCCTCGCTGACGTTGACCCGGGCGATGTTCAGCATCTGCTGCGACAGGTCCAGGCCAATGGCCCGGTCGGCCCGCTCGCCCAGCAGGGTCAGCATCCGC
>SDZP01000678.1 GCA_004144935.1 Caulobacteraceae bacterium
AAACTGAACCAACTCCAAGGACTATCCTTAAAATGCTGAAGATCCGTCTGGCCCGTGGTGGCACCAAGAAGCGCCCCTACTACTCGATCGTCATCGCTGACAGCAACTCGCCCCGCGATGGCCGTTTCATCGAGAAGGTCGGCACCTACAACCCGCTGCTCAAGAAGGATGACCCGACCCGCGTCACCCTGAAGCTGGAATCCATCGAAGCCTGGATCAAGAAGGGCGCCCAGCCGACCGACCGCGTCGCTCGCTTCCTGGCCAAGGAAGGCCTCGTGCAGTGGGCCCACGGCAACAACCCGACCAAGGGCAAGCCGGGCAAGAAGGCCGAAGAACGCGTCGCCGAGCGCGCCAAGCGTGAAGAAGAGCGCGCCGCCGCCGCCGCCGAACTGGCCGCCAACCCGCCGGCCCCCGAGCCGGAACCGGAAGTCGAAGTTCCGGCCGCTGAAGAAGGCCCGGCCGCCGAGGCCCCCGCTGAAGAGGCCGCTCCGGCTGCTGAAGAAGCGCCCGCCGCTGAAGCCGCTCCGGCCGCTGAAGGCGCGCCGGCTGCCGAAGCTGCTCCCGCTGCTGAAGAAGCCCCCGCTGCTGAAGAGGCCCCGGCCGCTGAAGAGGCCCCGGCCGCCGACGCCGGTGAAGACAAGACCGAAGGCTAAGGCTTTCATGGTGCGAGCGCACCTCAAGCCCCCTTCCCCCTCGATGGGGGAAGGGTTGGGGTTGGGGGTGCTCGCACCACTCTATCGGTGTCAATCAAAGGGGGCGCAGACGCCTCTCGCGCTCTTCCCCAAGCATCGAGCGAACACCCCCACCCAACCCTCCCCCATCGAGGGGGAGGGCTTTTCTTTGCGGTGACGATGTCCAACCTTCTCCTCATCGGCCGGGTCGGCGGCGCCCATGGCGTGCGCGGCGAGGTGCGGATCGCCACCTTCACGGCCGATCCGCTGGCCCTGACGCAGTACAGGCACCTGAAGCGGGCCGACGGCTCGCCGGGCCTGACCATCACCTCGGCCCGGGTGTCGAAGGGCGGCGTCGTCGCCCGCGCCAAGGGCATCGACACCAAGGAACAGGCCGACGCCCTGCGCGGCCTGACCCTGCACATCGACCGGGCGGACCTGCCCGAGCCGGACGAGGACGAGTTCTACCTGGCCGACCTCATCGGCCTGTCGGCGGTGACGCCGGAGGGCGAGGTGCTGGGCAGGGTGA
>SDZP01000679.1 GCA_004144935.1 Caulobacteraceae bacterium
CCTTCAACGTGGAGAGCCCGGATGGCTGAGAAGACCCTCGACAACCTGTTCTACGACACGCTCAAGGACATCTATTACGCCGAGCGGAAGATCGTGAAGTCGCTGCCGAAGATGGCGCGGGGCGCAAACGCCCCCGAGCTCAAGGCGGCGTTCGAGAAACACCGTGAAGAGACCGAAGGCCAGATCGAACGCCTGCAGCAGGTGTTCGAGATCATCGGCAGGCGCGCCATGGGCAAGACCTGCGACGCCATCGAAGGCATCCTCGCCGAAGGCGACGAGATCCTCGAGGCGTATGCCGGCACCGACGCCCTGGACGCCGGCCTGATCGCCGCGGCCCAGGCGGTCGAACACTATGAAATCACCCGCTACGGCACCCTCAAACGTTGGGCGACCCTGCTCGGCTTCGATGAGGCGGCGGCCCTGCTCGATGAAACCCTGCAGCAGGAATCGGCGACCGACGACAGCCTGACCGCCCTGGCCGATGCTGCGGCGAACGCCAAGGCCCTGGGCGCCGCGGCGGCCTGATCGGCCATGGCGGACGGCTTGAGCCGCGGCGCGATCCCCGAGACCGCGGTCCACCTCTGTATCGACATGCAGCGGATGTTCGCCGAGGACACCCCTTGGCGAACGCCGTGGATGGCGCGGGTGCTGCCGGTGGTGGTCGGACTGTGCGAACGCAAGTCCGAGCGGACCTGGTTCACCCGCTTCATCCCGGCCGCCGAAGTGGGCGAGGGGTGGGGGACCTGGCGCGGCTATTGGGAACGCTGGCCGGAGATGACGATCGAGCGGCTGGGGCCGGAGAGGGTCGACCTCATCCCGGCGCTCGCGGCCTTTGCGCCGCCCGCCCGGGTGCTGGACAAAACCCTCTACTCGCCCTGGCCCGGCACCGGGCTCGACGACGCCCTGCGCGCCGGGGGCGTCGACACCCTGGTCGTCACCGGCGCCGAAACCGACGTTTGCGTGCTGGCCACTGTCCTGGGGGCGGTCGATCTCGGCTATCGGGTGATCGTCGTGACGGACGGACTCTGCAGCTCCTCCGACGAGAGCCATGACGCCCTGCTGGGGTTGTACCGCAACCGCTATGCCCAGCAGGTCGAGACGGCGAAAAGCGCGGACGTCCTCGCCCACTGGGCATAAAGCCGGGACGCGCCTGCCTCTACGCGAACGGCGCCGTGAGGCACGGGACGGGCGCCTTGTCC
>SDZP01000680.1 GCA_004144935.1 Caulobacteraceae bacterium
CCTGGGCGGCGTGCCGCAGAACATCCCGGCCGGCGAGATCTACCAGGCCCTGGAGAAGGGCACGATCGACGCCGCGGAGTGGGTGGGCCCCTACGACGACCAGAAGCTGGGCTTCAACAAGGTCGCTCCCTACTACTACTACCCCGGCTGGTGGGAAGGCGGTCCGCAGCTGGACTTCTTCATCAACGACAAGGCCTTCAACGCCCTGTCGCCGGAGAACAAGGCGATCGTCGAGAACGCCGCGGCGCACGCCCACACCGTGATGCAGGCCCGCTACGACGTGCGCAACCCGACGGCGCTGCGCCAGCTGGTGGGCGCCGGCACCAAGCTGCGCCCCTTCTCCACGCAGGTGCTCAACGCCGCCTTCAAGGAGTCGATGGCGGTGTACGCGGACATCGGCAGCAAGAACGCCGACTGGAAGAAGATCTACGCGGACTACTCGAAATTCCGCGCCGAGCAGAACCTCTGGTTCCGCTTCACCGAGGCGACCTTCGACCGCTTCATGCAGGCGCAGAAGCTGGCCTGAGGCGCGCGTCGCGCGTCCGCTGAAGAGGGCCCTGCGGGGCCCTTTTCCATGGCACGCGACAATGGAGCCCATGGACCGACGCTCCCTCCTGAAGCGCGCGGGCGCCGCCGGGGCGCCGGCCCTCGCCGCCGCGCCCGCGGTGCACGCGCAGCCCTTCGTGCGCTGGCGCCTCGCCTCGAGCTTCCCGAAGTCGCTGGACACCATCTACGGCGCGGCCGAGATCTTCGCCCACAAGGCCCGGCAGCTGTCCGGCGGCCGCTTCGACGTGTCGGTGCACGCGGGCGGCGAGCTGATGCCGGCCTTCGGGGTGGTCGACGGCGTGCGCCGCGGCAAGGTGGAGGCCGCGCACACCGCGCCCTACTACTTCTACGACAAGGACGAGACCTTCGCCATCGGCGGCGCCATTCCCTTCGGCCTCAACAGCCGGCAGATGAGCGCCTGGACCTTCGAGGGCAACGGCCTGAGGCTGATGCGCGAGTTCTATGCGCTGTTCGACATCGTCAGCTTTCCCTGCGGCAACACCGGCGCGCAGATGGGCGGCTGGATGCGCCAGGAGATCCGCAGCGCCGCGGACCTGCGCGGGCTGAAGTTCCGCATCGGCGGCTTCGCCGGCAAGGTGCTGGAGCGCATGGGCGGCGAGCCGCAGAACCTGCCGGGGGGCGAGATCTATGC
>SDZP01000012.1 GCA_004144935.1 Caulobacteraceae bacterium
GCCTGGCGCTTGCCGACGAAGACGCGCAGGCCGAGGTCCCGCGCCTCCTCGCGCTCGACCTCTTCCAGATCGCCCAGCCGGACCGAGACCGACAGGGACTGGCGTTCGGCATAGGCCGCCTCGGCGGCATCCGCGCCGGCGGCCATGGCGGCGCCGACGAGGTCGTTCAACAGGGTTTCGTCCATCAGGGGCTTATGGGCGCCGGAGGGGCAGGTCGCAAGGCCTCCGGCTGGGGACGGGCTCGCCGCGGGCTCGATGTCGATGCTTTTTGGGCGCCAGGTCGGGGACAGGTACGCCGGGACAGGGTTGGGTGCGTCTGGTCAGGTCGGCGCGGCGGCGAACCCGTCCCCATCTAGGTGATGGCGAAGAACAGGCAGGAGGCGATGAGGAAGATGTAGGCCAGCCAGGTCAGCACCACCCCGACGGTGCGCAGCATGGAGACGCCGCCGCTGTTGCTGAGGCCGATGGCGTGCAGCACCCGGCCGACGAACAGCACCAGGCCGCCGATGTGGACCAGCAGCGGCGGGGCGCCGGTCAGCTCCAGCACCACCAGGCCGATCAGGGCGGACGGGATGTATTCGACGGCGTTGCCCTGGGCGCGGATGGCCTGCAGCAGTTCGGCGATGCCCTCGTCGCCCAGGGCCACCTTGTGCTTCTGGCGCTGGCGCACGACCAGCAGCGACAGGATCAAGAGCAGCAGCAGGTGCAGCCCGACCCAGAGGGCGGCGGCATGACCTACGGAGTCCAGCGACGGCATGCGTATTCCCCGATCTCGAAGCGCGGGATTAGTGGCTCATTCGGCAGGCGGATCAATAACGTTAAGGATGAATCAGGGGCTGCAACACCTACTCCGCTCATCCTGACGCAAGTCAGGATCCACCCGCGTGCGCCAGCGCCCTGTCCCGTGGGTCCTGACTTGCGTCAGGACATTCGGAGGTGGGGCTAGAGCTCCCGCCCGATCGGGTAGAGCCGGAAGCGCTGATCGTGGAAGGGCGTGCGCTCGTAGAACCAGCCGAGGCGGGCGTCCGGGTCCCTGGCGAAGGCCGGGTCGGCGGCCAGCCTGGCCTCGAACGCCGCCTTCAGTTCGGGATCGGCGGCCAGCATGCGATCGGCCAGCGGGGCAACGGCGTAGCCCTCGATGTACTCCACCCGGTTCAGCACCTCCGGGATCATGCCCCAGGCGAAGAAGCTCTCCGAGGACTGCGGCTCCAGCAGCAGCACGACGATGTCGCCGAGCGGCTGGTCGGTGGAGATGCGCACCGAGCCGGCCGGATAGACCCAGTCGCGGGTCTCCGGCGTGACCTTGCTGACGGTGATCGGCACATGGCCCTCGTTGGTGGCGCTGGCGACCTTGGGATCGTCGAGGCGCAGCATCTCGACCTTGACGGTCTTCGGCGCGGTCAGGGTCTCCATCGTCACGCCGTGGATCTTCAGCCGTTCGATCAGGTCGGCGCGGTAGCCGGGCACCCAGTAGGCCTTGGGGCGCTTCAGCTTCAGGCTCGGCCTGCTGCCATAAAATGGCAGCTGCCAGAGCTCGGGGTCGGGCTTGCCGAGCCAGCGCAGCTCTTTGCCACCCGAGGCGGCGCTGTCGTAGGTCTCGTAGAGGATGCCCTTGAACGGGCGGGTGCGGACATTGGCCTCGTCGGGCACGAAGTTGGCGGCGATCTCGGCGGGGCGGGCGGCGCGGTCCCAGGCAATGGCGGAGCGCAGGTCGCCGCCCTTGGAGCCCAGCAGGCGCAGGGCCTCCTCGATGAAGACGTAGGTTCCCAGCACCCGCTGCTCGTGGGGTTTGAGGCTGTGGTTCTCGATCAGGATGGTCGGGACGTGGGCCGCCGAGCCCCAGCCGTTGGAGAAGCGCTCGCCCAGGCCCCCGTCGCTGAGACCCTTCTTCGGGTTGCGGTCGTCGAGGGCGAAGACCAGTTCGCCCGGGATGTGGCCTTGCTTCTCCAGCGCCTGGTACATGGCCGGCTTGAAGACGCCGTCCAGCCATTTCGAGCTGGCCGGCGAGCGGCTGAAGGCGCCGTCCTCGCCGTTGAAGCCGAAGGTGACGTCGTACTGGTAGTCGATGCCGTCGGTGACGTGGACGTCGACGTAGAGGTCGGGCCTGTATTTGTTGGCCAGGGCGCGGACGGCGCGCATCTCCGGCTGGTCCAGCTTCATGTAGTCGCGGTTGAGGTTCTGGTTGGTGGCGGTGTTGCGCCAGCCCTGGATGCGGGGTCCGCGCTGGTTGGGGCGGCTGTAGGGGCCGGCCCGTTCGTGGCCGTCGACCGAGAGGATGGGGATGAGGATCAGGTTGACCTTATCGACCAGGCTGTCCTTGCCGTAGAAGGCGATGTCGCGCAGCAGCATCATGCCGGCGTCCTTGCCGTCGATCTCGCCCGGATGGATGCCGGCCTGGACCAGCAGCACCGGCTTGTCCGGATCGAATTTCGGGCCGTCCTTGCTGACCATCACCGCATAGATCGGCCGGCCTTCCGGCGAGACGCCGAACGGCTCGATGCGGATCAGGTCGCTGGCGGCGTCGAGCCGGTCGAACCAGGCGCGGGTGTCGGCGTAGTTGGGGGAGAAGTCGTGCTCGGGGTCCTGCTCGAAGGCGCTGGCCCAAGGGTCGGTCGCGGGACGCAGGAGCTCCTTGGACTTGCCGTTCCATTCGGGCGCGGGCGGCAGGAAGGGCTGGTCCCAGGGCTTGGCGTTGGGGATGCGGGGGGCGTCTTGGGACATGGCGGGACTCGAGAGCAGGAACAGCGCCGCAAGGGCGAGGGGGAGCTTGCGCATGGGGCCGGTGTAGGCCGTTTCGGCCGAGGTGTCAGGCGCCGCCGATCACGCTCCAGGCCGGCCCTCCGGCCGTCAGGTCAGGTGTGGATCGACGGCTCGCTGCTCTGGATCCGCAGATGGTTGCCAATGCGGCTGCCCCGGCCGGTCAAGGCGCGGTCGATGAGGCCGAGCGGACGCCAGGCGTAGTAGAGCGCCTTGCCGGGCAGGTTGACCGGATAGATGACGTACTTCTGCTGATCCCGGATCCAGGTGCGGGACTGGGTCTCGCGGAACCAGACGTAGCCGCCGACATAGGCCAGGACGGCGATGACGATCAGGACGAGGGTTCGGCGGGGCAGGCGCATCACCAGATCGGCTTTCCTTCTCCGGGCAGGCCCAGGCGGCTCCACATCTCGCTGACCTTGTCGACGACGGCCGGGTCCATGGCGATCTTTACCCCCCACTCGCGGTGGGTCTCCGGCGGCAGCTTGTCGGTGGCGTCCAGCCCGATCTTGCTGCCCAGGCCGCTCTCGGGGCTGGCGAAGTCGAGGTAGTCGATCGGGGTGTTCTCGATGACGGTGATGTCGCGGGCCGGATCCATGCGGGTGCTGAGCGCCCACATGACGTCCTTCCAGTCGCGGGCGTTGATGTCGTCGTCCACGACGATGACCCACTTGGTGTACATGAACTGGCGCAGGTAGCTCCAGACGCCAAGCATGATGCGCTTGGCGTGGCCGGGGTAGGCCTTCTTCATGCTGACCACGGCGATGCGGTAGCTGCAGCCCTCCGGCGGCAGCCAGAAGTCGACGATCTCCGGGAACTGCTGGCGGATCAGCGGGATGAACACCTCGTTGAGCGCCTCGCCCAGCACCGACGGCTCGTCCGGCGGCCGGCCGGTGAAGGTGGTGTGGTAGATGGCGTCCTTGCGGTGGGTGATGCAGCTGACCTGGAAGACCGGGAACTTCTCCACCGAATTGTAGTAGCCGGTGTGGTCGCCGTAGGGGCCCTCGTCCTCGAACTCGTCGAGCAGGACGTGGCCCTCGATGACGATCTCGGCCTGGGCCGGGACCATCAGCGGCACGGTCCTGGCGGGGACGAGATCGAGCTTGGAGCCGCGCAGGATGCCGGCGAACTGGTATTCGCTGAGGGTGTCCGGCACCGGGGTCACGGCGGCCAGGATGGTGCCGGGATCGGCGCCGATGACGGCGCAGGCGGGCAGGGGCTCGCGCTTGCCGGACTTCTTGTGGCGCCCGTAGTGCTGGGCCCCGCCCCGGTGGGCCAGCCAGCGCATGATCGCCCGGTCCTTGCCCAAGAGCTGCATGCGGTAGATGCCGAGGTTGTAGTCGTCCTCCTTGGCGTCGGACGGCCCCTTGGTGACCACCAGCGGCCAGGTGATCAGCGGGGCCGGCTCGCCCGGCCAGCAGGTCTGCACCGGCAGGCGGTTGAGGTCGATCTGGTCGCCCTTCAGCACCACCTGCTGCACCGGCGCGGTCTTCACATGGCGCGGACGCATGGAGAGCACCGTGCCGGCCAGGGGCAGCAGGTCGAAGGCGTCCTTCAGGCCACGCGGCGGATCGGGCTGGCGCAAAAAGGCCAGCAGTTCGCCGACCTCGCGCAGTTCGGCCCCCGTGGTGCGCGGCTTGCCGCCGAGGGTGACGCCCATGGCCACCCGCTTCACCGTGCCGAACAGGTTGGCCAGGCAGGGCATGTCCGATTTCGTGCCGTCGGCCTTCAGCACGTTCTCGAACAGCACCGCCGGCCCGCCGGCGGCCAGCAGGCGGGTGCAGATCTCGGTCATCTCCAGCTCGGTGGAGACCGGCTCGCTGACCCGCACCAGCTCGCCCGACTTTTCCAGGGCGGCGATGAAATCGCGGAGCGAGCGGTAGGCCATGAACGGGATCCTTGCGTGTCACCCGATCTAGCGCTCTTCGCGCACAGGGGAAACGCAGCAGTTGGCATCCTGCCGTCTGAGGCTTTCGGGACACGGCCGGGCGTTCAGAAGGCTGACGCATCATCGCGCTGTTGCGACGCGTTCTCAGATCGACTACCTGCGACCCCTTCTCAATTGATGGGGGTGTTCCTCGATGCGCTTCGTTCTCCTGGCTTCGGCCGCGATGGGTCTGGTTCTGACGGCAGGAGCCGCCTCGGCCCAGGAGGCGCAGGATGAGGTCGACGCCGTGGTCATCACCGGCTCGCAGGTCGCGTTGCCGAACCCCTACGAGGGCGGCCAGGTGGCGCGCGGTGGGCGGGTCGGCATGTTCGGGGCGCTGGACAACATGGACACGCCGTTCTCGGTGGTCGCCTACACCGAGGAGCTGGCCCGCAACCAGTTGGCCGAGGGGGTCGGCGACATCCTGCAGAACGACCCGGTCGTTCGCGTCGCCAAGGGCTTCGGCAACTTCCAGGAGCTGTACGTCATCCGCGGCTTCCCGGTGTACTCCGACGACATGACATACAACGGCGTCTACGGCATCCTGCCGCGCCAGTTCGTGGCCGCCGAGTTCCTGGAGCGGGTCGAGGTCTTCCATGGCGCCACGGCATTCCTGAACGGCGCGGCCCCCGGCGGCAGCGGCGTCGGCGGGGCCTTTAACCTGGTTCCCAAGCGGGCGCCGGACGCGGCGCTCAACCGCCTGACGACCAGCATCGAGACCGGCGGCGCCCTCTACGGCGCCTTCGACGGGGCCCGGCGCTTCGGGCCGGACGGCGACTTCGGCGTCCGCGTCAACATCGCCGCCCGCGACGGCGAGACCTCGGTCGAGGACCAGGAGCGCAGCCTGTTCGTCGGCGCGCTTGGCGTCGACTATCGCGGCGACCGGTTCCGCTTCTCCGCCGACGTCGGCCTGCAGGACAACCGCATCGACGCCCCGCGCCCGAGCGTGACCCCCAACGGCGCCATCCCACGTCCGCCGTCGGCGGACAGCAACTTCGCCCAGCCCTGGACCTACACCGACGAGCGCCAGCTGTTCGGCGTCGCCCGGGCCGAGTTCGACGCCACCGACGACCTGTCGCTGTGGGTCGCGATCGGCGGCCGGGGCGGCCGGGAGCGCAACGTCCTGGCCAATCCCAACGCCGACCCGGACGGCAGCCTGACCGCCTATCGCTTCGACAACGCCCGCGAGGACCGCATCCTGTCGGCCGACGCCGGCATCCGCTGGGCGCTGGAGACGGGGCCGGTCGGCCACCGCCTGGTCGCCTCGGTCAGCTCGGTGAACCTGGAATCGGCCAACGCCTACGCCTTCTCCAGCTTCTTCACCCCGTTCGCCTCCGACCTCTACAACCCGGTCGACGTCCCGGCCCCGGCGGCCGACTTCTTCATCGGCGGCGCGCTGAAAAACCCCAAGGTCACCGAGCGGGTCGAGAACCGCAGCGTCGCGGTGGCCGACATGCTGTCCTTCCTGGACGATCGCGTGCTGGTCACCCTCGGGGCCCGCTGGCAGGAGATCGACACCACCACCTACGACTACAACACCGGGGTGAGCTTCGGCGGCTACAAGGGCGACACCATCACCCCGGCGGTGGCGGTGGTCTACAAGCCCTCGGACCAGATCTCGCTCTACGCCAACTACGCCGAGGCCCTGATCCCCGGCCAGATCGCGCCGGCCACCAGCGGCGGCGTGCCGGTGACCAACGCCGGCGAGGTGCTGGACCCGTTCAAGGGCAAGCAGCTCGAGGCCGGCGTGAAGTTCGATACGGGCAGGTTCGGCGGCACGGCCAGCGTCTTCTCGATCACCCTGCCCAGCGCCTATGTGCAGAACAACAGGTTCGACACCAACGGCGAGCAGCGCAACCAGGGCATCGAATTGTCGGTGTTCGGCGAGCCGGCCCCCGGACTGCGTCTCCTCGGCGGCGCCACCTGGCTGGACGCCGAACTGACCCGGACGCAGGGCGGCGCCCTGGACGGCAAGCAGCCGATCGGCGTGCCGGAGTGGCAGGTCAACGCCAATGTCGAGTACGACCTGCCGTTCGCGGACGGCCTGACCGTCGACGGCCGCGTGGTCCATACCGGCGAGCAGCCGGCCAACGCCGCCAACACCGTCAACCTGGACAGCTGGACGCGGCTGGATCTGGGCGCCCGCTACCGGCTGACCATCGCCGACAAGCCGGTCACCCTCCGCGCCCGCATCGAGAACGTGACCGACGAGAACTACTGGGCCAGCAGCGGCGGCTATCCGGGCGCCAACTACCTGGTGCTGGGCGGGCCGCGCACGGTCAGCCTGTCGGCCTCGGTGGACTTCTAGGTCTTGCTCAGGCCCGCGACGATCAGGGTCTGGTCGCTGGTCCACAAATGGACCAGCCTGGTCTGCACCCTGTTCCTGCTGATGCTCTGCCTGACCGGCCTGCCGCTGATCTTCCACCACGAGATCGACGACGCGCTCGGCCATGACAGATGGCGGCCCGCCAACCCCGCCGGGCCGTTGATGACCTACGACCAGGTGCTGGCCACGGCGCTGCAGCGCCAGCCCGGCCATGCGCCGATCTTCATGAGCTTCGACACCGACCGGCCGGTGGTCAACGTCACCTCCGGCCCGACGGCCGATGCGCCCGAGGCGAAGATGGTCTTCGCCCCCATCGACCGGACCAGCGGCGCGCCGGTGCCGCCGACGCCAGCCGGCGGGGTGATGGACTTCATCCTGCATCTGCACACCGACATGTTCCTGGGTCTGGCCGGGATGCTGTTTCTCGGGGCCATGGGGGTGCTGTTCACCGCCTCCATCATCAGCGGCATCGTCGTCTATGCGCCCTTCATGCGGCGGCTGAAGTTCGGCACGGTGCGGGCCAGCCGCTCAAGCCGGGTCAAATGGCTCGACTATCACAACGTCTTGGGGGCGGTGACCCTGGCCTGGGTGCTGGTGGTCGGCGTCACCGGGGTGATCAACACCCTCGCAAAGCCGATCACCGACAACTGGAAGGCCACGGCCCTGACGGCCCTGGCCGCGCCCTATCAGGGAAAGCCTGCCGCCACGCACCGGGCCAGCGTCGACGCGGCGGTGCGCACCGCCCAGGCGGCGATGCCGGGCATGCAGGTGCAGTTCGTCGCCTTTCCGGGCAGCGGCTATTCCACCTCCCATCACTACGCCGTCTTCCTGCACGGGACGACGCCGCTCACCCAGCATCTGGCCAGGCCGGCCCTGATCGATGCGCAGACCGGTGAACTCACGGCGGTGCAGGACATGCCGCTGCTGTCCAAGGCCCTCTCGCTGTCGCAGCCGCTGCATTTCGGCGACTACGGCGGGCTGCCGTTGAAGATCCTCTGGGCCATCCTCGACCTGATCACCCTGGTGGTGCTGGGCAGCGGGCTCTACCTGTGGGCCGGCGGCGGCCGGAAGAAGCGCGTCGCCTTCGAGCCGACGTCGGAGAGTCTGGCGTGAACGGCTTCCTGAAGATCTTCGGCTGGCCGGTGCTTCTGGCGCTGGTCTCGGCGGTGGGCCTGCTGGGGGCCCTGCTCGGCGACGGGCCGTGGGACTGGCTGTCCTGGCTGTGCCTGATCGCGCCGCTGGGCGTGCTGGCGTTCGTGCTTACGACGCGCCGCGGCTAGCCTCCCAGGCCTTCACCACCGACTTCTTCGCCACCTTGCGGAACTGCCGCGCCAGGAAGCCGCGCGCCTGTTCCGGTTCGAGGCCCGACAGCCGCGCCAGAACCATCGAATAGTCCTTGTAGTGGGCGGTGACGTGGAAGGTGGCCGGGTCGGCCTCCATCAGGAACTCTCGCTCGTCGTGGTCGACGCAGGAGAGGACGGCGCTGTCGTCGTCCTGGCGAACGCGGGTGAAGAACTTGCCGTCGATCTTGTAGGCGGGCTTGCCATAGCTGCTGCCGGCCTCGGCGCCGGGGAAGCTGAGGGCGATGGCGTCGAACTCTTCGCGGGTCATGGTCTCTATCCTAGTAGGCGAGCGCGATGCCGTCCTTGCGCATCTCGGTGGCGGCGGCGTAGCGGCCGGGCCAGCGCTGGATGGCCTGATAGCCGCCGAAACCGCCGTCGCTGGCCCCGATCTTCCAGCCGATCTTCTGCAGCGCCGCGCGGGTGTCGGCCGGCACGCCGGACTCCAGCCGCAGGATGCCCTGCACGCCCAGCTGCTCGCCGGTCGGCTCCATGCCGCCCTCGTGGTGCCAGCGGGGGGCGTCGCCGGCGGCGGTGATGTCGAGGTCGAAGTCGACCAGGTTGGAGATGATCTGGGCCTGGCCCTGAGGCTGCATGTCGCCGCCCATCACCCCGAAGGACAGCCAGGGCTGGCCGTCCTTGACCGCGAAGCCGGGGATGATGGTCTGGAAGGGCCGCTTGCCGGGGGCATAGAGGTTGGGGTGGCCGTCGGTCAGGGCGAACAGCTCACCCCGGTCCTGGAACATGAAGCCCAGGCCGTCGGGCGAGAGGCCGGAGCCCATGCCGCGATAGTTGGACTGGATGATCGAGACCATCATCCCGTCCTTGTCGGCGGTGGTGAAATAGGTGGTGTCGCCCTTGCTGGGCGCCTGGCCCGGGTAGATGGGATCAAGGATGCGGTCGGGCCGGATCAGTTTGGCCCGCTCCCTGGCGTATTCCTTGGAGTTCAGCCACGCCAGCGGCGCGGGCGAGAAGGCCGGGTCGGCGAAGTAGCGGGCGCGGTCCTCATAGGCCAGGCGCTTGGCCTCGACGGCGTGGTGGATGGCGGCGGCCGACTGGAAGCCCATCGCCTTGACGTCGAAATTCTCGAGGATGTTGAGCAGCTGCAGGGTCGAGAGGCCCTGGCTGTTGGGGGCCAGGCCGTAGACGTCGACGCCGCGATAGCCGGTGACCAGCGGGGTGGTCCATTCGGTCTGGTGGGCGGCGAGGTCGGCCTTGGTCATCCAGCCGCCGATGCGCTTGAAATACCGCTCGATGCGGCTCGCGATCTCGCCTTCGTAGAAGCTGCGGGCGCCGCCCCTGGCGATCATCGCATAGGTGTCGGCCAGGGCCGGGTTCTTGAACACCTGACCCTCGACCGGGGTCTTGCCATCGATGGTCCAGACTTTCAGGAAGTTCTCGACCTCCTCGATCTTGCTGTCCGGATTGGTGAAGCGCCGCTGACTGGCGGCCAGGTAGTAGGCGACGTTCTGGGTGACCGGCGTCCCCTCGCGGGCCAGGTGGATGGCCGGGTCGAACAGGTCCTTCCAGGGCAGCTTGCCGTAGCGGGCATGCAGGTCGCCCCAGGCGGCCACGGCGCCGGGCACGCTGACCGACACCGCCCCGAACGAGGGGATGGTTCCCTTGGTCCCGGCCCGCTCGCGCACCGTCGCCAGCGACAGCGCCTTCGGCGAGCGGCCCGAGCCGTTCAGTCCGACGACCTTGCTGGTCTTGGGATCCCACAGCAGCACGAAGCAGTCGCCGCCGACGCCGCAGGAGATCGGCTCCAGCAGGCCCAGGCAGGCGTTGGCGGCGATGGCCGCGTCCACCGCCGAGCCGCCCTTGCGCAGGGTGTCGATGGCCGCCAGCGTCGCCAGCGGATGGGCCGTGGCGGCCGCCCCGTTGACCCCCCAGGCCGTCGACCGGCTGGCCCAGGTGGCCCCGGCCACCCGGTCGCCGCCGTGCAGGTCGGTGCGGCCGATATCGGGGTTGCCGTCCTTGGGCCTCGGGACCTGGGCAAAAGCCGAACCGGCGGCGAGGGTGGCGGGCAGGGCGGCGAGGAAGGTACGGCGACGCATGGGCTTCTCCTGGTACCGGAAACTATTGGGCCATGGCGGTGGGGACCGGCAAGGTCAAGTCCGCGCAATTGCCCCCTTTTTGGGTAGGCGGGCATCCGGCGGAGCTGCCAGGATGGGACTAGGAGAACCCTCACATGCTTCGCATCGCGCCCATGCTCTGCGGTCTGGCCCTGACTTTCGCGGCCGCCAGTTCGGCCAGCGCCCAGGCGCCGCTTTGCAAGCTTGAAAAAGCCTTCCCCAAAGGGATTACCGGCGCCCTTCATATCGTCCCCTACCAGGGCGGGTCGCTGACGACGCTTTCGCTGAGCTTCGCCTCCGCCCGGGTCGAGACCAAGGGCATTGAACTGCGTCCCGCGCCCCAGCCGGTCGCTACCGTTGGCGTGCCTGTCCGGGACGATGCAAAGCGGCTGGGCGGAGGGTCCATCAAGACCGGCGCGCGGCCCTATCTTCCGGGTCAGTCGCAGCCGCTTTTCGCCTTCGCCCAGACCCTTACCGCCGGGAGTGTCGTCACCAAGCGCTCCCTTATCTTCATCTATAACGACTACATGGACTACGACCCCGGGCTGGCCCAGGATGACATGCTGGCCTTCCTGACGGCCGCCGACAAGGCCGGGGTCTTCACGAGCCTGACGGTCGACACGGGCGATGCCACCCGTTCGATCAGGATCACCATCGAGGCCCGAGGCGCCATGGCCGCGAGGAACGCCATGATTGCCGAAATACCGAAACTGGAAGCCAGGGCCAAATCGGGCGCCTGCCGGGTGGCCTACAACTGAGCTACCCCTCCGACCAGACCGCCAGTTCGTTGCCGGCCGGGTCGCGGAAGTGGAAGCGGCGGCCGCCGGGGAAGTCGAAGATCGGCTTGACGATGGTCCCGCCCGCGGCGGTGACCTTTTCGACCATTGCGTCCAGGTCCGCGGCGAACAGCACCGGCAGGGGCCTGTCTGTCGGAGCGTCGGCGTCGAAGCCGCCGTCGAGGCCCTCGTTGAACGCCGCATAGCTCGGGCCATAGTCGATGAACTGCCAGCCGAAGGCGTCGGCGTAGAAGGATTTGGTGGCGGGCAGGTCGCCGCCGGGGAGTTCCAGATAGTCCAGCTTGCCGTCTTCACGCATGATAATTCCTCCTGTGTTCCTTATTTGTTCCAAATTGTCCGGCGGAGTCAACGCTTCAGGGAAACGCCCAGACGCTGGTCCGCTTGACCTCGAAGTCTTCCAGCTCGCGGGTCGTCGGCACCTGGTATTCGGCCAGGTGGACCAGGCCCTCGCGCGGGAAGTAGGTGCGCATCGGGTCGCCGATGAGCACGGTGCGGCCCTCGGCGCGGGCGGCGGTCAGCCAGGCCAGGACGCGGCCGGCCAGGGGTTGCTCGTAGCAGATGTCGCCGGCCAGGATGACGTCCACGTCGGGGGCGGGACCGTCCAGCAGGTCGGCCGCGGTGAAGGCGACCTCGACGCCGTTGACCGCGGCGTTCAAGGCCACGGCCGGGCCGCAGAAGGCGTCGACGTCGCTGCCCAGCGCGCTCAGGGCTCCGGCCCGCATGGCGGCGATGGCGACCAGGCCCGAGCCGGTGGCGAAGTCGAGCACCCGCTTGCCGGCCACCACCTCCGGATGGTCCAGCACGTAGCGGGCCACCGCCTGCCCGCCGGCCCAGGCGAAGGCCCAGAAGGGCGGCGGCAGGCCGATCTCGCTGAGCGCCTCCTCGGTCATCCGCCAGATCGGCGTCACCTCGTCGGCGAGGTGCAGCTGGATTTCCGGGCAGTGGGGCGGGGTCTGCAGGCGGGTGTTGGCGAGGATGAAGGCCGGGCGGTCGAGGATCATGGCGGGGGGATAGCAGCCGGGCGCGGCCGTGACACGGCTTAAGGGGCGGGATTTGTGTGGCCGCCTGGGCCGGAGAGAGGCCGGAAGATGCCGGTGGGTATCGATGGGCCGCAGGGCCGTCAGGTTCCGACGGCGCGGAACCAGCCGGCGACGCTAAGGCGCTCGCCGGTCAGCAGCGGCGTGACCTCGTGGGTGGTTTCCGACCGGAAGGCGATGGCGCCGCCGGCCGGGACCCCGGCGGTCTGGCGAGGACCCTCGCCGTGGAAGACGAGCTCGGCCCCGGTCCAGTCGGCCGGATCGCTGAGCAGCAGGCTGACCGAGACGCGGCGATGCCGGGTGTCGTCATGGATGAGCGGCGTATTGCCGTCCTGGTGCGCCACGAAATAGTCGCCGGGGCCATAGCGGAGCAGCTGCAGGGGTTCGAGCCCGCCGAGCGGCCGCTGGAAATGCTGCTCCAGGGCCGGCCGGGCGGCGTCCAGCCGGTCCCGCAGCAGGGCGTCGGTGTCGGGCGCGGCGATCAGCCGGGTTGAACGGCGGGCCAGGGAGACGGTGGCCAGGGCCCCGGCCCCGGTCACCGTCGAGGCCGTGCCCGTGGCTGTCCGGAGTCCGGCATGGACCTGGGCGAGATCCCGCGGCGTCAGCAGGCCTGGCAGGATGAGAAACGGCGACGCGGTCATGCGGCGAGATTGGCCGCTGCGGCCGCGGTCTTCCAGCCCTGATCGGCGGCGAGTCTTCAGGCCAAATTAACCGCGCCGGGCCGACAGCAGGGGGACGATTCCGGAGCCTGGATTCCCGAACATGACCCTGGCCGATACAGCCCAGGCCGAGGCGGTGGTCGCCGATGTCGCCGAGCGCGGCGTCCACCTGTTCGGCGAGGTGCTCGATCCCGCCGCCTGCGCCGCGCTGCTGGCCGACCTCAAGGCCGGCCGCGACTGGGGCGCGGGGCTGTTTCTCGACGAGGCCGCGTTCGACGCCGATCCCCAGTACCGGGGGGTGAATCCCCGGCCGGGCCGCAACCTGCTGGAGGGCTATGAAGCGCGACTGAAGCTGGTGGAGGCCAACCCCGCCATCGTCGCCGGCCTGACCGCCCTGCTCGGCGAAGGCTATGTGCTGATGGACCGCAAAGTGGTCTGCGGCGTGCCGGCCAGCGTGATTCCGGACTGGCTGAAGGCCCGCATCGCGGGCAATCCGGTCAACAACCTCGGCGCCTTCGTGAAGCCGCAGTACCGGGACGTCACCTACTTCTACGGCATCGACTTCCATCAGGACCTGATCGACTTCAAGGGGCGCGAGGCCGACTTCGTGACCCTGTACATCTACCTTGCGCCGGTCACCCGGGCGGATGCGCCGCTGTTTCTGTTGGAGGGCAGCCACCGGCTGGGGGCCTCGGTGTTCCCGCATGACCTGGCCCGCGACGGAGAGACCTGGCGTTACCGCAGCGACGGCCGCGAGGCGGCGACGACCCAGCGGGTGCTGACCGGCGGGACCGGCTATGCCGCCATGTGGCACGCCTGCACCCTGCACGGCACCCAGCCGGACGAGGCCGACCACGAGCGCATCTCCCTGCGCTACCTGCTGGCCCGGGGACCGGCGGCGGAGGCGGGGATGGACCGGGTCAACGCCACGCTGCTGGGCCCGCTGGCCCTGGCCGACACCCGCGTCGACCTCGACGCCGAGGGCGCGGCCCGCATCAAGGCCAACACCGTCAACCAGGCCTGAAGCGACAGGCCGCCCCGGGAGGGATAGATTCCGCCGATGAGCCCGCAGGCGATTCTCCGCAAGCCAGACGCGAGCCCGCCCCTGGTGGTGCGGCGCGGCCTGATGCCGGCGGCGCTGATCGCCGAGGCGGTCGACACCCTGCGCGAGATGCTCTGCCCCGAGGGACCGGGCGAGGCCGACCTCGACACCCTGGTCGACCGGCTGCGGGCGCGGGACCGGAGCGGGCTGGGGGCCGTCTATGACGCCTTCCGCGAGACCCTGATCTTCCAGAGGCTGATCGCCGCCCCGGCCCTTGTCGAGGCGGCTCAGGGCCTGGTCGGGGCGGCGCGGCTGCATGCGCCGTTCCAGCATGCGGTGTTCCGCATGGACCTGGCCGGGGAGGCCTGGCGCGGGTTCCAGTGGCACCAGGACGCCCCCTACAACGTGCTGTCGGACGCCTATGTCACCGCCTGGCTGCCGCTGACCGACAGCGGCGTGGCAAACGGCTCGATCCAGGCGGCGCCGGCGTTGTCGGACCGGCTCTGGCCGGTGGACATCCGCTACAAGCGCGACGCCGAGGGCCGGCGGCTGAGCACCCGCGACGCCTTCATCGCCGAGGCCCTGCAGCCGAGGTTCGAGACCGCCGCCGAGACGCTGGAGCTCGGCACCGGCGATGTCGCCCTGTTCCACAACCGGCTGGTCCACCGCTCCGGCTTCAACCCCGGCCCGCGCCACCGCTATTCCGTCCAGGTCCGCTTCGGCGACCTGATGGCGCCGGAGATGCTGGCCCGCGGCTGGCGCAACCGACGGGTGGACGGCTTCGAGACCTTCAAGATCCTGTATCCCGACCTGATCGCCTCCGAGGAAACGCCATGACCGCCGCCTCCAAGATTCCGGCAGACGAGACCCTGCGGTCCCTGCTCAAGGGCCACCTCGACGATCACGATCTGATCGCCAACCTCGGCAGCTTCGCCCGGCGCATGCATTTCATGAAGGCCTTCGCCCACTACGAGGTGTTCAAGCTGATCCAGGACCTGCCCGGCGATATCGTCGAATGCGGCGTCTACAAGGGCAGCTCCCTGCTCAGCTTCGCCCGCTTCCTGGAGACCTTCTGTCCCGGCGACCGCACCCGCAAGGTGCTGGGCTTCGACCATTTCCGGGGGCTTGCCGACCGCACCGAGAAGGACGGGCTCGACGACCGGGTCGGCAACACCGCCGAAGGCTGGAACCCGGGCGCCTTCCGCGACACCCTGTTCGCCCTGGTCGACGCCTTCAATGCCGACGCCTTCGTCACCGTGCGGCCGCGGATCGAGCTGGTCGACGGCGACGTCTGCCAGACGGCGGGGCAATATGTGGCCGAGAACCCCGGGACGCGGATCAGCCTGCTGCACCTCGACATGGACCTCTACGAGCCGACCCTGGCGGCGCTGAAGGCCTTCTGGCCGCGCATCCTGACCGGCGGGGTGGTGCTGTTCGACGAGTTCGCCATCCGCGAATGGCCGGGGGAGACGGAAGCCGTCGAGGAGTTCTTCGACGGCAAGCCACCGCGCATCGTTAAATTCCCCTGGGCCTCGGCGCCGGGGGGTTACTTCGTCAAGGGTTAGGTCGAGGCGGGTCGCTTGCCGGCCCGCCCTGTCGCCACCGTAGCCGCCAGCAGGCCGACGGCGATGGGCATCAGGTTCTGGGCATAGCTGGGCCCCAGCACCTTCAGCATGTCGGCGTTGGTCTCGTCGACATTGATGAGACCGCGGTTGCTGAACGCGAGCAGGGTGACCAGCAGGCCAAGGCCGATCGCCAGGATCGCGATGATGTTCAAGGAGCGGTTGGCTTCGCCCAGGCGATTGGGCAGCAGGGCGGCCCTGCCCAGCGTCGCGAACAACAGAACGACCGCCGCCTTGGTCATCAGGTCGGCGTCGAGCAGCAGCGACGGCAGGTCCTGGAAGACCTCGCTGTAGACCGCTACGCCGATGATGGCGGCGAAGGCGACCACGGTCGCTGCGCCGAGCGCCAGGGGCAGGGGTCTCATGTCAGGTGCGCACCCAGAGAGCGTGCAGTGACCATACCGACCGGCACCGGGCTGACAATCACCGGGCCGCGCTCAGGCCGCCGATCGCGCCGCCTTCGCCGTGGCCGGGCCGTAGAGGAATTCCGGGGCGTCGAGGTCGACCTTGGGCAGGGCGTCCTTTTCGGCCCAGTAGTCCTGGGTGTGGCGCCATTCGGGCCGGTCGCCGGCCCTGGGCAGCAGGTGCATGCCGCGCATCAGGTAGCCCGGATTGAAGTTCTCCGGGTCGATCCAGGGCAGCAGCTGCATGCCCTCGTCCTCGGGCCGCAGGGTCGGTTCGACCCGGACCGCGCCCCTCGCCTTCATGTGGTTGAGCAGCCGGCAGACGAAATCGCCCAGCAGGTCGGCCCGCAGGGTCCAGCTGGCGCGGAAATAGCCCATCACCCAGACCATGTTGGGCACGCCGGTGAACATCATGCCGCGGTAGGTGACGGTCTTCGAGAAGTCGACCGGTTCGCCGTCGACCTTGAAGGCGATGTCGCCCATGACGTTGAGGTCGAAGCCGGTGGCGGTGATGACCACGTCGGCCTCCAGTTCCTGGCCGGACTTGAGCAGGATGCCCTTTTCCGTGAAGCGCTCGATGTGGTCGGTGACGACGCTGGCCTGGCCCTTTGTCACCGCCTGGAAGATGTCGCCGTCGGGCACGAAGGCGATCCGCTGGCGCCAGGGCCGGTAGCTGGGGGTGAAGTGCTTCTCCACGGCGTCCGTCGGCAGGAACATCGAGACCCCGGCCAGCAGCTCGGCCTTGACGGTGTCGGGCTCCTCGATCGAGCGGCGGGTGAAGGCGGCCTGGTCGAACAGCACCTTGCGGCGGACCAGCTCGTGGATCCATTCCTCCGGCGCGTCCAGCTCGCGCAGCAGGTTGGCCAGTTCGTTCTCGTTGCGCCCCGGAATGAAGTAGGTCGGCGAGCGCTGCAGCAGGGTGACGTGGCCGCAGTCGTCGGCGATGGCCGGCACCAGGGTCGCCGCCGTGGCGCCGGAGCCGATGACGATGACGGTCTTGCCCTTCAGGTCGATGTCGTCGGTCCAGGTCTGCGGATGCACGATCTGGCCCTTGAAGTCGGCCATGCCCGGCCATTCAGGGGTGTAGCCCTGCGAATGACGGTAGTAGCCCTGGCACATCCACAGGAAGTTGGCGGTGATGCGGACCGGTTCGTTGGCCTCGCCGCGGACGGCGTCGATGGTCCAGAGGTTGTCCTCGCTCGACCATTCCGCCCGCTCGATGCGATTGTTGTAGCGGATGTGGCGGGCCAGATCGTTCTCCTCGATCACCTCGCCCATGTAGTCGAGGATCTCGCGGGCGGTGGCGATCGGCGGGCCGACCCAGGGCTTGAAGCGGTAGCCGAAGGTGTAGAGGTCGCTGTCGGAGCGGATGCCCGGGTACTTGTGGGTCAGCCAGGTGCCGCCGAAGCTCTCCAGCGTCTCCAGCACCACGAAGCTGCGGTCCGGGCACTGCTGCTGCAGGTGGTAGGCGGCGCCGACGCCGGAGATGCCGGCCCCCACGACAAGGACGTCGAAGTGCTCGGTGGCCTGGCTTGAGGCGGCGGCCGGGGCGAAGGCGGTGTCGCTCATGATCGTTTCCCTTGCACCGCCTCTCGGATGGGGCGGCCCTTGCGCGAAGTCTGCGTCCGGGCGGGGCGCTTCCCTTTGATCCGGATCAACTCAGGTGATCATCGATCATAAATATTGGCCAGCCCTTTTGCGCCGGTCAGGCAAGGTTCATGTTCGCGGCCGCAGCCTGATGGACCTTTCGATGGAGCCCGACATGCGCCTGACCTCCCTTGCTCTCGCCTCGATGATCGCGCTCGGCGCCCAGGTCGCCGTCCTGGCGCTGCCCACCGCCGCCTCGGCCGCCAGCTTCGATTGCCGCAGGGCCGCGACCGGCACCGAGCGGGCGATCTGCGCCACCACCAGCCTCAACGATCGCGACGTTCAGATGGCCCAGCTCTACGGCATTGTCCGCAAGCTGGTGCCGATGGGGACGCGGGGCGCGATCATGGACCGCCAGTCGGTCTGGATCCGCGAGCGCAACCGCTGCGGCGCCGACCGGGCCTGCATTGGAAAGTCTTACGACCGACGCATCGCCGAGCTCTACCGGGTGCTCGAGGAGCGGGTCTATCCGCAGGGGCCGTTCTAGAAGCCGGCGGGCCGCCAGAGGCCGGCGACCAGGCTGACCGCCAGCACGGCGCCGGCCCAGACGTTCGACTTGAAAAGGGCCAGCGCGCCTTGCGGATCGTCCAGCCGCAGGGCCGCCGCCTGGCGTGACAGCAGCAGGCCGAACAGCGCCAGCGGCGGCAGGGCCAGGGGGCCAAGGCCGCCGAGCCAGCCGGCGGCCAGCACCAGGCAGAAGCAGAGGCCATAGAAGACCATCACGCCGCGATTGGCCTTGTCCCCCAGCCGCCGGGCCGAGGACTTGACCCCGGCCAGGGCGTCGTCCTCGAGATCCTGCACCGCGTAGATGGTGTCGTAGCCGAGGGTCCAGAAGATCAGGCCGGCGTAGAGGATGACGGCGGGCCAGGCGGCCAGCGGCCGGGACAGCGGCTCGGGCGCGAGGCCGGCGAGGCTGAGCAGGGTCGGCCCGCCGAGCGCGGCGGCGAACCCCAGCGGCGCCCCCCAGTTGAAGGTCAGGCCGAGCCAGGCCTGCGGCCACCAGGTAATCCGCTTCATGAACGGGTAGGCGGCGACCAGGGCCAGGGAGGCGACGCCGAGGCCGACCGCCCACAGGTTCATGGTCAGCAGGATGAACAGGCTGACCAGGGAACAGCCGATCAGGAAGCTCCAGGCCTGCTTGACGCTGATCAGCCCGGCCGGGATCGGGCGCTGGGCGGTGCGGGCGACCTGGGCGTCGAAGTCGCGGTCGACGATGTCGTTGAAGGCGCAGCCGGCGGCCCGCATCAAGGCGGCGCCGACCAGGAACTGGACCAGCAGGACCAGGTCCGGCCAGCGGTGCTGCATCGACCCGGCCAGGGCAATGCCCATCCAGCCCGGCAGCATCAACAGCCAGATGCCGGCCGGCCTGTCGAAACGGCCAAGCTTCAGCCACGGCCGCAGCGCCGGCGGCGCATGGCGGTCCACCCAGTTGGTCGGGGCGGCGTCTGGCAGGACGTGAGTCATGGCGCTGTTATCGCGGGTCTGAAGCCGATGGCAAAGGTGGTTGGGTGCGCCTTGTCGAAGCGGTGGCCGGAGGTCGAGGCTCCTTCTCTCCACCGCTCATCCCGGCGAAGGCCGGGATCCAGCGCACCCACGGGATTTGGGTTGTTGGATCACCGTTCTTGTCAGGCCGGCCGGCTTTTGTGCGTCCCGCTTGATCCCGGCCTTCGCCGGGATGGGCGGAGAAAGGGGGTCATGGCTTCGCCGGCCGCAAGCCGTCCATCAGCACATCGACCAGCCGCCGGGCGCTGTCGGCCCAGTCCGGTTCGCCGGCGCCGAAGCTGAAGCCGCTGAGCAGGCGCTTGATGTCGCCGGCCTCGATGTCGGGGCGGATATCGCCGGCGGCGCGGGCGGCCCCGACCAGGGCGTCGAGCGCCTCGGTGATCAGCTGGCCGGAAACGGCGTAGAGGTCATCGCGTGGCCCGGCCAGGGCGGCGACGATCAGCTTCTTGGCGGCCATGTAGTCGACGAGCAGATGCATCCACTGGCGGAGGGCCTCGCCCGGCCGATGGTCGGCCAGCAGGGCCGGAACCGTGGCGGCCAGGGCCTCGACCTCGCGGCGATAGACGGCGCCGACCAGGGCGTCCCGGGTCGGGAAGTGGCGGTACAGGGTGCCGATGCCGACCTCGGCCCGGCGGGCGATCTCGTCGAGCGTGACGTCCGGGCCCGTCTCGCCGAACCCGGCCCGGGCCGCCTCGATCAGGCGCTCGCGATTGCGCTGGCTGTCGGCGCGGGGCTTGCGAGCGGCAATATCGGCGGACAAGACAAACGACTCCTTGCTAAACGGAGGAACCCTCCGTATATGAAGCGGAGACCTCCTCCGTTTTATAGGCGCGGCCGTCATTTGGCAATGTGCGCGGCGAGGTCGGGAGAGCCATCATGAGCAAGACCTTTGGAGCCACCTCCACCACCGACGACGTCCTGGACGGCGTCGACCTCAGCGGCAAGCGCATCCTGGTGACCGGCGTCTCCGCCGGCCTGGGCGTCGAGACCGCCCGGGTCCTGGCCGCCCACGGCGCGACCGTCGTCGGCGCCGCCCGCGATCTGAAGAAGGCGCAGGCGGCCACCCAGGTGGTCCGCGACCAGGCCGCCAACGGCGGCTCGTTGGAGCTGATCGAACTGGACCTGGCGTCGCTGAAGAGCGTTCGCGCCGCCGCCGACCGGCTGGTCGCCGATGGCCGGACGTTCGATGTGGTGATCAACAACGCCGGCGTCATGGCCTGCCCGAAGGGCGTGACCGAGGACGGCTTCGAGACCCAGTTCGGCACCAATCACCTGGGCCATTTCGTCTTCACCAACCGCATCGCCTCGCTGATCAAGCCGGGCGGCCGGGTGGTCAACCTGGCCTCCGCCGGCCACCGGTTCTCGGACGTGAACCTCGACGATCCGAACTTCGAGACCACCGAATACACCGAGTTCGGCGCCTATGGCCGCAGCAAGACCGCCAACGTCCTGTTCGCCGTGGAGTTCGACCGCCGCCACAAGGATCGCGGCGTCCGCGCCATCGCGGTGCATCCGGGCGGCATCC
Organism: Caulobacteraceae bacterium; assembly: GCA_004144935.1. Lineage (GTDB taxonomy): Bacteria > Pseudomonadota > Alphaproteobacteria > Caulobacterales > Caulobacteraceae > Caulobacter. Next base: position 20,662 of record SDZP01000012.1, read on the forward strand.
AGACCGAGCTTGGCCGTCACATGACGCCCGAGATCACCCAGGCGATGATCGACTCGATCACCAAATCCCAGCCGGCCGGCGAGGGCTTCCAGTGGAAGACCATCCCGCAGGGCGCGGCGACCTCGGTCTGGGCCGCCATCGTCGCCGATGTGAACGCGGTCGGCGGCCTCTACTGCGAGGACTGCCATTTGGCCGAACTGCAGAACGAACCCGGCCTGCGCGGCGGCGTGCGCAGCTACGCCATCGATCCGGACAACGCCAAGGCCCTCTGGGCCAAGAGCGAGGAGATGGTCGGGGAGACCTTCTGACGGTGTGATTGCGCGCGGTTCCTCCCCCACCGGGGAGGGGGACCGCGCGCGAATACGCGCGGGTGGAGGGGGGGCCGCACCAGCTGTGCAACGGCACACAGGTTTACCCGTCGACGTGAGCGGTGACCCCTCCGTCAGCGCCTCCGCCGCTGCCACCTCCCCCGATGGGGGAGGACCTTCACCCCCTAAAAATCCACCCGCTGCGTCACCGCCCCGTCGCAGATCAGGTTGGCGCCCGAGATATAGATGGCGCGCGGGCTGGCCAGGAAGACGGCGGCGTTGGCGATCTCTTCGGGGCCCCCAAGCCGGCCCAGCGGGCTGGCCTTCAGGACGGCCTCGAAGCGGTCGGGCATATGCTGCTCGACCATGTCCCACACCCCGCCCTTGAAGTAGATCGGCCCCGGGGCGACGACATTGGCGCGGATGTTGCGCGGGCCCAGGTCGCGGGCGAGATTCTTCACATAGGGGATCAGGGCCGCCTTCACCGAGGCGTAGGGCCGGCGTGGCCCGGAAATCTCGACGGCAGACACCGTGCCGATGACGATGATCGAGCCGCCGTCGCCCAGCCTGCCGGCCGCCGCCTCGCAGCCCTCGATGGTGCGCAGGATGTCGACCTCGACCGCCTGCTTCCAGGCCGCCGGCTCGTTGCCCAGCCCCATCGCCCCGCTGACGTTGGAGACGAAGATGTCCAGGCCGCCCAGCGCCTCGGCGGCGCGGTCGACGAGACCGGCCAGCGCGCCTTCGGCCGAGACATCCAGGGTTTCGCCCCAGGCCTTTACGCCCGTCGCCTGCAGGGCCGCGACGGCCTCACTGACCTGATCGGGGTTACGGGCGCAAAGGGCGACATCGCACCCCTCGGCGGCCAGCAGGTCGGCGATGGCGCGGCCGATGCCGCGGGTGCCGCCAGTGACGAGGGCGCGCTTGCCCTTGAGGCCGAGGTCCATGATGTCTTCTCCCGTGAGGTCTGTTGGTTGGACCCATCCAGCCGCGTAACGCCCCGCCCTGTCCAGCGCCAAGCCTGTCTCCGGAAAGCCGCGACCGTACTATTTCCCCTCGCCACCCTCCCGCCGAACGCCGCTCTCGCCTATGTCGGGCGCCTCATGAGCGAGCATTACGAAGACGAGGAGCTCACCCGGACGCGGGTGCTGTCGAATGGCCAGGTCCTGGCCTTCATCGCCCGGCTGTGGCTGCGGCGGCCCCTGCTGCTGAGCGGCGCGGCCGGGCTGATGCTGCTGGCGGTGGTCTTCGACCTGATGCTGCCGACGACCTCGAAGTGGCTGCTGGACGCGGTGGCGGCGCCGGATCGCGACGCCGGCCGGGCCTGGGGCGCCTGGGGGTGGTTCGTCGGCGTCTATGTGGCCTTCCTGGTGACGCGCAACATCGCCTTCAGACTGTGGAACCCGCTGGCCGCCCGCAACATGCGCGACATGACCGACGAGGCGTTTCGGCGCGTGCAGGGTTTTTCCGCCGACTGGCACGCCGACAGCTTCGCCGGCTCGACGGTGCGCAAGATCAGCCGGGCCATGTGGGGGTACGACAGCGTATCCGACGCCCTGGTGCTGTGGATCGGCCCGGCGCTGATCGTGCTGCTCGGGCTGTGCGTGCAGATGGCGTTTCGCTGGCCGCTGGTCGGGCTGCTGTCGTTCGCCGTGGTCTGTGGCTACCTGTGGGCCAACCTGTGGCTGGTGAAGGTCTATGTGCGGCCGGCCAACCTGAAGTCCAACGCGCTGGACAGCCGCATCGGCGGAGCGCTGGCCGACGCCATCACCTCCAATCCGACGGTGAAGTCGTTCGGCGCGGAGGCGCGCGAAGAGGCGCGGTTCGCCGAAGTCACCGACAGCTGGCACCGGGCGGTGATGATCACCTGGAACCGGTTCATGGACGTCTGGATCTTCCAGAACATCCTGTCGGTGGGGCTGCAGGCCGGGACCACCGGCATCCTTCTGCACCTGTGGATGCAGGGCAAGGCGACGCCGGGCGACATCGCCTTCGCCATCACCGCCTTCATGCTGATGAGCGGCTATCTGCGGAACCTCGGCGAAAATGTGCGGATGCTGCAGAAGGGCATCGACGACGCCGAGGACGTGGCCTCCTACGAGCGGACCACGCCGCAGGTGGCCGATCGCGCGGACGCGACGGGGATCGAGGCGGTGCGCGGCGAGATCGTCTTCGAGGACGTCACCTTCCGCTACAAGAGCGCCGAGACGCCGCTGTACGACCACTTCAACCTGACCATCCGGCCGGGCGAGCGGGTGGCGCTGGTCGGGGCGACCGGGGCGGGCAAGTCGACCTTCGTCAAGCTGATCCAGCGGC
>SDZP01000681.1 GCA_004144935.1 Caulobacteraceae bacterium
CCTGGGGCCGCACCGGCCAGGGCTGCACCGTCGGCAGCACCACCTCGGCCGGCGAGTGCCGCGGCGCCGACAACCTGGCCGAATTCGAACGCCAGCGCAATCAGATCGTCGCCTCGCTCAAGGCCCTCGACGCCGACGTGGTCGGCCTGATGGAGATTCAGAACAACCGCGACGTCGCGGTCGGCTACCTGGTGGAGCAGCTCAATGCCGCCATCGGCCAGCCGACCTATGCCGTGGTGCCGGCCCCGGCCACGACGGGCACCGACGCCATCCGCGTCGCCATGATCTACAAGCCGGCCGTGCTCACGCTGCAGGGTGGCGCGCTGTCGGATGGCGACCGCGTCAACAACCGTCCGCCGATGGCCGCGACCTTCAAGGCCGCCAACGGCGGCAAGTTCTCGGTTGTGGTCAACCACTTCAAGTCCAAGGGCAGTTGCGGCGGCGCCAGCGGCGGCGACCGCGACCCGGGCAACGGCCAGGGCTGCTGGGATACCACCCGCCTGAACCAGGCCCAGCGCCTCACCAGCTACTTCCTGCCGCAGGTAGTGCAAGCCTCCGGCGATCCGGACGTGCTGGTGATCGGCGACCTGAACGCCTATGCCTTCGAGAGCCCGATCAATCACCTGACCGCCAGCGGCATGGTCAACCAGATCGAGCGCTTCGTTCGTCCTGCCGGCATGCCGTACTCCTATGTGTTTGACGGCACCGCCGGCTACCTCGACCACGCCCTGGCAACAGCCAGCCTGAACCAGCAAGTGGCCGGCGCCGCCGAGTGGCACAACAATGCCGACGAGCCGGAGACCCTCGACTACAACCTGGGCGATACGGTGCAAGATCCTTACCACGAAGGCGCGTATCGCGCGTCGGACCACGACCCGGTGGTGGTGAGCCTGAACCTCAGCGCACCGACCGTGGACGTCACTGCCTCCGTGAAGATCGTGCGCAGCGGCGTGAGCCTGAACCGCGCCACCGGCAAGTACAGCGGCACGGTGAGCTTCACCAACACCAGCGGCGTGGCCCTCGCCGGCCCGCTGCACCTGCGCCTGGAAGGCTTGAGCTCCGGCGTCACCCTGGACAACAAGTCGGGCGGGCAGGGCGGTGCGCCTTACCTCACGCTGCCGGGCGGCGGCCTGGCGCCGGGCGCCACGGTGACCGTCACGACCGTGTTCGGCAACCCGGCCAAGGCCGCGATCAACT
>SDZP01000682.1 GCA_004144935.1 Caulobacteraceae bacterium
GCACGCCCCACGCGGCCGAGTACAACAAGAGTTGGGACTATTTCTCGGGCATGAGCGAGGGAGAGATCGCCTCGCGCCAGAACGAGGAGCGCCAGACGGGCGGCCGACCGACCTGGGCGTTCCGCGCCGCGGCCGGCAGCCGTGAACAGGCGGCCAAGATGAGCAAGGGGGCCTTCCAGGACGCCTTCGGCTTCTTCGGCGCGCCGGGCGAGGCGCCGGCGGCGGCCCCCACCGCCCAGGATCGCCGCATCGGCAAGATCGAGCGCAAGGCCCTGGCCGACCTCGACCTCGAGCCCGGCGTCGAGAAGGATCTGATCCGCAGCCGCTACACCGAGCTGCTGAAGCGACTACACCCGGACTCCAACGGCGGCGACCGCAGCATGGAAGACAAGCTGCAGCGGGTGATCAAGGCCTATAAGGCGCTCAAGTCCGCCGGCCTGGTCTGAAGATGTCCGCCCCGCCGCTGATCGTCGGGGCGGGGCCGGTGGGGCTGGCGGCGGCCTTGCTGCTGGCCCGCCGTAACATCAAATCTCGGATCATCGACAGCGCGCCGGAGCCCGCCACGACCTCGCGGGCCGTGGGCGTCAATCCTCGCACCCTGGACATCCTCGAGCCGTCGGGCGTCACCGCGCGCATTCTGGACGAGGCCCTCCCCATGAGCGGCCTTGTCATCAACCAGCAGGGCCGGCGACTAGGCGAGGTCAAGATCGACACCCAGGCCATCGGCGGACGGTTCCCTATGGTCATCCTGCCCCAAGCGCGCACGGAGGCTCTGCTGCGCGAAAGGTTGGCGGAGGAAGGCGTCGAGGTCGAACGCGGCCTCAAGCTTACGGGACTGCGCCAGGACGCCGACGGGGTCACGGCCGAGGTGGAGGATGGATCGGGCGCGTCGCAGTCGATCACCGCACCCATCCTGCTTGGGGCCGACGGCGCGCACAGCGTGGTGCGTCATCAGCTTGGGGTGGACTTTCCCGGCTCGGCCTTTCCGGAAGAGTGGGAGCTTCTCGACGTCGAGTTGGAAGGGCCGCCCTACGGCAAGGGCTGGGCCGACTTCGGTCCCGACGGACCGCTGGTCGCCCTGCCCTTCAGCGGAGGTCGCTGGCGCCTGCTGGGTTTCGGTCCTCCGCTGCTCGACCGGCTGCCGGCAGGCTGGTCTGCGGGCGAGGTGCTGTGGCGATCGAGCTTCAAGGTCAGCCA
>SDZP01000683.1 GCA_004144935.1 Caulobacteraceae bacterium
GCCGGAGGTGTTTCGACCCGCGACGGGCGGCGAGATCGGGCCGGTTTCCGGCGGCGGAGTCACCATCAATGTGGCGGTCGACGGCGGGGCGCCGGCCCTGTTGCGATCCGAGGCGCAGATCGCCCAGATGCTGGCGCGGGCGGTCAGTCTGGGCGCGCGGCGGATGTAGAAACGCCGCCCTGTCGAGGACGGGGCGGCGCGGAAGTCGTTGAGGCGTTGAGGCTTATTGACCCTTGGGGTTCGGGCCGAAGCGGTTCTCGCCCTTTTCGCTGTCCGTGATGCCGACCCACAGCAGGAAGGCCAGGTTGAGAAGGATGATGACGCCGAAGATGCCCATGGCCGGGCCCATGATCGACAGAGCGGCCATCGGGTTGTTCTCGTAATAGCTTTCGTCCATGCCGCTGGCGGCGATGCCGGCGACCATCATCACGCCCGCGACGATGCCCAGGGCGAAGGAGACGCCGTAGGGAATGGCGACCAGCCAGCCGGTCTTGCCCATGTCGTGCAGGCGCTTCACCGAAATGGCCAGGTTCGCCCAGATCAGGGCCAGCGAGACGATAAAGCCGATAATGGGAACCCAGCCCAGCACGATGTTGGCCCCGAAGATGATCAGGAAGCCGATCCAGAAGTGCGAACGGCGCAGGCGGCCTTGGAACGACAGCATGGCGGACTGGAAGTCGAAGCCCGAGCCTGGCGCGCCGACGGCGGCTGAGGCGGCCGAAGCGGCGTAACCGCCGGCGACGCCGGTGGTGGTCGCCGCGCCGGCGAGGATCAGGATCTGGGTGGCGACGCCGCCCTCGGGCACGAAGTCGACGCGGACGCCGGCGGCGGGCACGGCCGGCGACTGAAGCGCGGCCGAGGTGAAGTCGTAACGGGCGCCGTCGTCGCCGCTGATCAGGCCGGCGCCGGTCGTGGCGTCGTAGCTGAGAATTTCACCGCGCACGGAGGTCTCCTTGGTTGTCGCCGCCGAGCGGCAGTTTGCGAACTTCGCCGGACGACGTGCGCCGGACAAGACTGAAAGGTCAAGCTTGGCGAACGGTTCCTGAGAATTTCTCTCAAATTGCGATTTGGCCCGTGCCCTTGGGTGGTGCGCCGTAGATGTTCACGGCCGGTTGCGAGGGCAAAAGGCTGACGACAAAGAGGAACAGCCCGCCGACGTAGGGGATGCAGCCGATCAGCACGAGCCAGCCGCTGAG
>SDZP01000013.1 GCA_004144935.1 Caulobacteraceae bacterium
CGATATGTCTCGCCTCCCCCCGCGAGACACGCGCCGCCGGACCCCCCTCCGGCGGCGCCTTCGTATCCACTCCGGCCTTTGGCCGCGGGACGGATAAGTCTAAACTCCTGTTCGACATTTCCAGTCTTCAGGGTCGATTTTGAGCGAAAACTGCCTGCGAACAGGCTAAAGCGACCGCCAAACCACCCTCCAACGATAAAATTCTCGGGAAAATCGGGATGAGCAGCGCGAAAAACGACCTGGCGGCCAAGGCTGGCGAAACCCCCTTGGCGCAGGCGTTTACCCGCCACCTCAAGTCCAAGGCCCTGCTCGACGCCGAAGCCCGCTTCCTGGCCCAGGTCGCCGGCGACCTGCAGGCCGAGGAGCTGCCCCCCGTTTCCGAAGACGGCCTGGGCGCCATGTTCGCCGACTTCTGGCGCTTCGCCGAAGCCTCCGACGGCAAGGACCTGGGCCGCGACCTGCTGGAGATCGTCCAGGACGACCGGCCCTTCCTGGTCGACAGCATCATGGGCGTGGTGGCCGAGGCCGGCCTGCCGGTGCGGGCCATGTTCCACCCGATCGCCGAGGTCGGCGGCAAGCCGCGCTCCCTGATCCAGGTGCAGCTCGACCCGGTCGGCGAGGACCGGGCCCCGGCCCTGATCGGCAACGTCACCGCCACCCTGGCCGACGTCCGCGTCGCCGTCGACGACTTCGCCGCCATGAAGGCGGTCATCCGCCGCGCCATCGAGGAGCTGGAGGGCACCACCCTCGGCGCCGCCGACGCCGACGAGCACGCCGAGCAGCTGGCCTTTCTCAAGTGGCTAGAGAACGAGCACTTCGTCTTCCTCGGCGCCCGGACCTACGAATACCCCCGCACCGCCGGCGGCGGCTACGCGGCCGAGGAGCCGCTGTACCAGCCCGAGGGCAGCCTCGGCGTCCTGCGCGACCAGAGCCGGGCCGTCCTGCGGCGGGCTTCCGAGCCGGCGATCCTCTCGCAGCAGGTGCGCCGCCACCTGGAGACCGGCCCGGCCCTGACCGTCGCCAAGTCCAACCTGCGCTCGAACGTCCACCGCCGCGCCTACATGGACTACGTCGGGGTCAAGCGTTACGGCGCCGACGGCCTGCCGTCGGGCGAGACCCGCTTCGTCGGCCTGTTCACCGCCGACGCCTACGAGACCCCGGCCAGCGAAGTGCCGCTGATCCGCCGCAAGATCCGCCTGGCCCTCGATCACGCCAGCGTCGTGCCCGGCAGCCATAACGACAAGCGCCTGCGCCACATCATCGAGACCTACCCCCGCGACGAGCTCTTCCAGCTGCCGGAAGGCGAGCTGCTCGACCAGGCGATGGGCATCCTGCATCTGCTCGACCGTCCGCGGCTGAAGCTGTTCGCCCGCAAGGACCCCTTCGACCGCTTCATCTCCGTCCTGCTCTACGTGCCGCGCGACCGCTACGATTCCGGCGTGCGCGAGCGGGCCGGCAACCTGATCGCCGCCGCCTACAACGGCCGGGTCTCGGCCTACTACCCCAGCTTCTCGGACGCCCCCCTGGCCCGGGTTCACTACATCATCGGCGTCACCCCCGGCGGCCATGCCGAGCCGGATCTGTCGGAGCTGGAAGGCGAGATCGCCGAGACCGCCCGCACCTGGGGCGACCGCTTCGAGGCCGCGGTGCGCGCCTCCGGCCTGCCCACCGCCCCGGCCCTGGCCCGCTGGTCGGGCGCCTTCAGCGGCGGCTACCGCGACTTCTACGGCGCCGAGGAGGCCCTGGCCGACCTGCGCGAGATCGACGCCATGGGGGACCAGGACTTCAGCGTCCGCGCCTTCCGCCAGGTCGGCGACAGCGCCCTGCGCTTCCGCTTCAAGCTCTACCATCGCGGCGGCCACCTGCCGCTGGCCGACGTCACCCCCATCCTCGAGCACATGGGCCTGCGCGCCCTGATCGAGGACGCCTTCGAACTGGCCCCCCAAGGCGCCGGCGGGGCCGACAACGTCTGGGTCCACGAGTTCCTGCTCGAGGACCGGGCCGGCGAGCACCTGGTCTTCGCCGAGGTCAAGGACGCCTTCGAGGCGCTGTTCACCGCCGTCTGGCAGGGCCGCACCGAGAGCGACGGCTTCAACCGGCTGGTGCTGGAGCTGGGCGTCTCCTGGCGCGACGCCGCCCTGATCCGCGCCTTCGCCAAATACCGCCTGCAATCGGGCCTCGACCCCAGCCAGTCGGTGCAGGAAGAGGCGCTCAGCGACAACCCCGGCATCGCCCGCCTGATCCTCGACCTCTTCCGGGTGAAATTCGACCCGGCCGTCAAGGCCGACCTCCCCGCCCGCCAGGTGCAGGCCGACAAGGTCATGGCCGAGATCGTCGCCGCCCTGCAACAGGTCGAGAGCCTCGACGCCGACCGCGTCCTGCGCCGCCTGGCCCTGCTGGTCATGGCCCTCAAGCGCACCAACTTCTACCTGCAGGACGAGGCCGGCCAGCCCAAGCCCTACATCAGCTTCAAGGTCGCCAGCCAGGAGCTGGACGATCTGCCGGCCCCCAAGCCGTTCCGTGAGATCTTTGTCTGGAGCCCGGTGGTCGAGGGCGTCCACCTGCGCTTCGGCCCCGTCGCCCGCGGCGGCCTGCGCTGGTCCGACCGCCGCGACGACTTCCGCACCGAGGTGCTGGGCCTGGTGAAGGCGCAGCAGGTCAAGAACGCCGTCATCGTGCCGGTCGGCTCCAAGGGCGGCTTCTTCCCCAAGCAGCTGCCGCGCGGCGGCTCAGCTGACCAGATCCGGGCCGGCGGCATCGCCGCCTACACCGTGTTCCTCAGCGGCTTGCTGGACATCACCGACAACATCGACGCCGACAACGAGGTCGTCCGCCCGGCCGGCGTCATCGCCCATGAGGGCGACGATCCCTACCTCGTCGTCGCCGCCGACAAGGGCACCGCCACCTTCAGCGACATCGCCAACGGCATCGCCGTCTCCTACGGCTTCTGGCTGGGCGACGCCTTCGCCTCCGGCGGATCGGCCGGCTACGACCACAAGGTCATGGGCATCACCGCCCGCGGCGCCTGGGAAGCGGTCAAGCGCCACTTCCGTGAGGCCGGCAAGGACATCCAGAAGGAGCCCTTCACCGTCGTCGGGGTCGGCGACATGTCCGGCGACGTGTTCGGCAACGGCATGCTGCTTAGCAAGCAGATCCGGCTGCTGGCCGCCTTCGACCACCGCCACATCTTCCTCGATCCCGATCCCGACCCGGCCGTCAGCTGGGAAGAACGCGACCGCCTGTTCAAGCTGCCGCGCTCGAGCTGGGAGGACTACGACAAGAGCCGGATCAGCCCGGGGGGCGGCGTCTTCGCCCGCTCCCTGAAGACCATCCCGGTCACGCCAGAGGTCAAGGCCGCCTTCGACCTGAAGTCCGACAGCGTCAGCCCAAGCGAGCTGATGACCGCCATCCTCAAGGCCCGGGCCGAACTGCTCTACCTCGGCGGCATCGGCACCTATGTGAAGGCCCGGCGCGAGAGCCACGCCGACGCCGGCGACAAGGCCAGCGACGCCATCCGCGTCGACGCGCCGGACCTGCGGGTCAAGGTGGTCGGCGAGGGCGCCAACCTGGGTCTCACCCAGGCCGGCCGCATCGAGTTCGCCCGGGGTGGCGGCCGCATCAACACCGACGCCATCGACAACAGCGCCGGGGTCGACAGCTCCGACCACGAGGTCAACATCAAGATCCTCACCGGCATGGTCGAGCGGTCCGGCAAGCTGGATCGCCCAGCCCGCGACAAGCTGCTGGCCTCGATGACCGACGACGTCGCCCGCCACGTCCTCGAGCACAACTACGACCAGACCCTGGCCCTCTCCCTGCTGCAGCAGGACGCCCCAGGCGAGATCGACAACCACGCCCGCTTCATCGCCGAACTGGAAAGCGACGGCAAACTCGACCGCCGGGTGGAGGGCCTGCCCGACGCCATGGGCCTGCTGGACCTGGCCAAGGCCGGCCAAGGTCTTACCCGTCCGGAACTGGCCGTGCTGCTGGCCTACGGCAAGCTCGACCTGTTCAGCGACATGATCGCCACCAAGGGCCCCGACGATCCGGCCTTCCGCGCCATCCTGCAGGGCTACTTCCCGCAAGGGGTCCAGCAGTACGCCGAGGAGATGGACCGCCACCGTCTGCGCCGCGAGATCATCGCCACGGTGATGAGCAACGAGATCGTCAACCGCTGCGGTCCGACCTTCGCCAGCCGGCTGAAGACCGCCGCCGCCGCCGACGACGCCGCCCTGATGATCGGCTTCGAGGCCGGCCGCCGGATCATCGGCTTCGACAGCCTGTGGGAAGATGTCGAGGGGCTCGACGGCAAGGCGTCTGCCCAGGGCCAGCTGTCGCTGTTCCGGGCGCTCGGCCACGTCCTGCGCAGCCAGACCTACTGGATGGCCCGCCGCGCCAAGACCGGCGTCTCGGTCCAGGCCCTGGTCGACCGCTACCAGCCGGCCATGACCGAGCTGGCGGCCCTGACCCCCGCCATACTCTCGCCCTTCGAGCAGAAGGCGGTCGGCCGCCGCGCCAAGGCCTTCGCCGCCGACGGGGCGCCGGAAGCCCTGGCCACGGCGGTCGCCGCCCTGCAGCCGCTGACCACCGCCGCCGACCTGATCGACCTGGCCGCCGACCAGAACTGGCCGGCCCTGGCCGCCGCCCGCGTCTACCACCAGGTCGGCGCCGCCTTCTTCTTCGACAAGCTGCGCGCCGCGGCCGGCGAAAAGCGCGGCGGCGACCACTACGAGCGGATGGCCGTGCGCCGCCTGATCGAGGACATGCTGGCCGAGCAGACGGCGGTGACCCGGGCGGTCATCACCTTCGCCACCAACCCCCACGCCGGTGAAACCAGCGAACAGGCCGCCCAGACGGTCAAGTCCTGGGCCGCCATGCACCAGGGCCCAGGTCGCGCGGTGCGCCGCACGGTCGAGGAGATCGAGCACGCCGGCGGGGGGTGGACGTTCGCGAAGCTGACGATCGCCAACGCCGCGCTGCGCGAACTGGCGGAGGATGCCGGACGCTAGTCAAACCCTTCTCCCCCTGGGGGAGAAGGTGTCGGCGAAGCCGACGGATGAGGGGTCGCACCGGCAGGTGAGAGTTCGCGCCAACAATCGTCAGAGGCTGGCGCGACCCCTCATCCGACCCCTGCGGGGCCACCTTCTCCCCCAAGGGGAGAAGGACCATGGAGCGAACCCAGAAACCCGCCGAACCGCGCCACGTTGTCCCGGAACAGCGCCTCGTCCCGCTGCATCGGCGACAGGCCGATCAGCGCCTCGCCCGGCTGGTCGAACGCATGTGTCCCCTCCAGGATCACCGTCTCCACCTCGCATCCGGCCGCCCGCGCCCGCGCATAGACCGCCTCATGCAGCTTCGGGGCGCCCAGATGGTCTCGCCGGGCGATCACCCCCATGACCTTGGGCCGATACCGCCAGTCCCGCTTCGCGCCGCGTGTTCCGAAATTCACGTAGGGATAGCTGAAGAACGCCCCCTTCACCCCGTCCAGCAGTCCGGGTCCCGCGCCGCCGATCCGCGCCTCGGCCTCGCTCTCCAGGGCCATGGTCATCAGGTCCATGATCGCCCAGCCGCCGTGGCTCCACCCGGCCAGCACAACGCGGGTCGGATCGGCGTCGTCCCGGCGGCTCATGCCATGGATCGTCGCCAGCACATCGCCGGCCCGCTCGAAGCCCCAGAACCGCGTGCCGCTGCAGACGAAGGTCAGGCCATAGGCCCGGCTCCAGCCGCGCGGCGCGAAACTGTCGACGATCACCGACCGCCACCCGGCCCGCGTCGCCTCGGCGGCGTAGTCGTCCAGATGTCCCTGCACCCCGCCGCAGCCGTGGAACAACAGGACGACCGGACGCTTCTCGGCGTCGTCCGGGCCGTAGATGACGGCGTGCGGTTCGAGCTTGGCCCAGCGGGCTTCCAAGGTGTCCATCGGTCTCCCCGTCCTGTCCGACAAGCATAACGGGGAGGTCGCACAGAATGCAAGTGAGCAATCACTCACATTGTTGTAATTGGTTTGCCGACGTCACCCTCACTCCGATCATGCTCGCGAATGCGGGCATCCACGCATCGATGGCGGCTGCAAACCCGAAGGGAGTTCAGTCCCACTCTCAAAGCTTCGGAGCATGATCCAACCGCACATGGATGCCCGCATTCGCGAGCATGATCGGAGGTGTGGAGCTAGTGGCGGAACACCCGCACCCCGGTGAAGACCATGGCGATCCCCGCCGCGTCGGCCGCCGCGATGACCTCGGCGTCCCGCATCGAGCCGCCCGGCTGGATCACCGCCGTCGCCCCGGCTTCCGCCGCCTGGATCAGGCCGTCGGCGAAGGGGAAGAAGGCTTCCGAGGCGCAGGCGCTGCCCTTCAGGTCCAGCCCGAAATCGGCGGCGCGGATGGCCGCGATCCGCGCGCTGTCCTTGCGGTTCATCTGGCCGGCCCCGACGCCCAGCGTCTGGCCGCCGCGGGCGAAGACGATGGCGTTGGACTTCACATGCTTGGCGACGGTGAAGGCGAACAGCATGTCGCGAATCTCCTCGTCGGTGGGGCTGCGCCTGGTGACCACCTTCAGGTCGGCCGCCGTCAGCCGGGCGGTGTCGCGCGACTGCACCAGGAAGCCTCCGCTGACCGACCTGAACACCTCGCCGGCCGAGAAGGCGTCCGGCATGGCCCCGGTGACCAGCAGGCGCAGGTTCTTCTTGGCCTCGAACACGGCGACCGCGTCGTCGTCGGCCTCCGGGGCGATGACCACCTCGGTGAAGGTCTCGCAGACCTGTTCCGCCGTGGCGCGGTCGAGGCGGCGGTTGACCGCCACGATGCCGCCGAAGGCCGAGACCGGATCGCAGGCCAGGGCCCGGGCATAGGCCTCGCGCAGGTCGGCGCCCAGGCCGACGCCACAGGGGTTGGCGTGCTTGACGATGATGCAGGCCGGCTCGTCGAACTCGGCGGCCAGTTCGAAGGCGGCGTCGGTGTCGGCGATGTTGTTGTAGCTGAGTTCCTTGCCCTGCAGTTGACGGGCGGTTGCGACGCCGGGGCGCTTCTCGCCGGTGACGTAGAAGGCGGCCGACTGGTGCGGGTTCTCGCCATAGCGCAGGGTCTGGCGCAGCTCGCCGCCGATGGCCCGGCGGGCCGGGGTGGCCTCACCGAGCTGCGCCGCGAACCAGCCGCTGATGGCGGCGTCATAGGTGGCGGTGCGGGCGAAGGCGCGGGCGGCCAGGTCTTTCCGAAGCGCCAACGTCGTCCCGCCGGCCTTGAGCGCCTCGACCACCCGAGCCATGTCTTCCGGCGCCGTGCAGACTGCGACGTAGCCGTGGTTCTTGGCCGCCGAGCGGATCATCGCCGGCCCGCCGATGTCGATGTTCTCGACACAGGTCTCGAAGTCGCCGCCGGCCGCCACCGTGGCCTCGAACGGATAGAGGTTCACATAGAGGATATCGATGCCGCCGATGCCGTGCTCCGCCATCGCCGCCGCATGGGCCGGCGCGGCGCGTACGCCCAGCAGGCCGCCGTGGACGATCGGATGCAGGGTCTTGACCCGGCCGTCCATCATCTCGGGAAAGCCGGTCAGGTCGGCCACGTCCTTCACCGGCAGTCCTGCCGCCGCGATGGCGCCCTTGGTGCCGCCGGTCGAAACCAGCTCGACGCCGAGGTCATGCAGCGCCCGGGCCGTCTCGATCAGCCGGGTCTTGTCGGACACGGAGATCAGGGCGCGCTTGGCGACGACGGTATCGGGCGAGGGCGGGAAATCAGGGGCGGCGGGCATGGCGGACTCCGGCTGGAAAGCTGTGAGGTCTCGCCCAGGCGCGCGGCAGATGGCGTCGTCAGCTCCCCGGTGGTGATCCACCTGATGCGCCAGTCGCTGAGACGAGGCGGCTCTTACAGGAAGAGGAAGGGAGTCGCCAGCGACTCCGAACCCTTCTCCCGCTCGCCGGGAGAAGGTGGCCCCCGAAGGGGGTCGGATGAGGGCAGCACCGGCCCCGAACGACTACCTTTCTGCCGTCGCCCGGATTGTCTCCAGAACCCAGCCCATCCGATTGCCGAGATCGTTGTTGGCGAACCGCAGGACCCGATAGCCCTGAGCCCTCAGCCATCCATCGCGCGTCAGGTCATAAGCCTCATCGTGGTTCGGCCCGTCGAACTCTACGATCAGCTTCGCCTCCTTGCACAGGAAGTCGGCGATGTACGGGCCGATCGGAACCTGCCGCCTGAACTTCAGCCCGGCCAGCTTCCGATTGCGCAAACGATCCCACATCACCCGCTCGGCGAAGGTGGGCTCTTGGCGCATGATCTCTGCGCGTGTCCGATTGACGGGCGGCGGGAACATATAAAGAACACTGTTCCAGAACGTGGACGCCGTCAATCGCCGGCGCTGCCCTCATCCGACCCGCTACGCGGGCCACCTTCTCCCGGCAAGCGGGAGAAGGAACGCGCCTACCCCTCCGCCCGCGACATCTTCCACCGGATCCGCCCACCGGTATCGACCCGCACCTGCCCCTTCAGCACCACTTGGCTCGACCGTCTCGGGCGGCCGTTCTCGAAGTGGGCGCTGGGTTCGACCGAGACCTCGATGGCGTCGTTGCGCAGCCACCAGCCCTGGTCGGTCGGGCCTTTCAGCAGCACGCTCTTGCCGTCGCGGGCCAGGCTGGCGCGGGCGTCCGGGTGGAGGTGGAAGCGGACGGTGAAGGGCAGGTAGCGGCGCGGGCCGTCCTCGGGCGGACCTTCGACCACGGGGCGGAAGGCGTCCTCGCCGCGCAGCTCGCCCGCCGCCAGGTCCAGGTAGAGCCGGCGGTCATGGATCAGGCCGAAGTCGGCGGCCCAGCCATCGTGGCTGCATTCCAGCCAGACCCCGGCGTCGGCGTCGTGACGGCGCACGTCCACCTGTCTGGCGGCCCCCTCCAGCCGCGGTCCGATGCCCCAGGCGGTCAGCCCGCCCAGGGGCTCGCCGGCCGAGGCGTCGGAGAGGGAGGCGGTGCTGGCCCCGTCGGTCAGGCGCAGGGCCTGCGGCGCCGCGGCGTCGGGGCTCCAGGCGCAGCCGGTGACCAGGCGGTCGGCGCCGGCCAGGATCTCCAGCGCCAGGGTCTGGGCGCAGGCGGTGGCGCTCCACGGCCCGCCGGCCGGGGCGGCGCCGTCGATCATCAGGGTCAGGCCGGCCCCGTCCAGCCGGTAGTAGCCGCCATGCGGCGCTTTCAACGGCGGCGGGCCGGCCTCTTCGTCGTGGGCCAGGGCGGCGGCGATCCGTGCGGCCGGCGCCGCCTCGCCGCCCTGGAAACTGGCCAGCCGCCCGTCGGGCAGGGCGAAGAAGCGGGTGGCGGCGCTCAGCCGGTCGATGGCCCGGCTCATCTCGTCCGGCCCGGCCTGGCCGCGCTGGTGCAAAGCCTCGTCGAGGGTCAGCAGGTCGAACAGCAGTTCCAGCCCGGCCTGCGGCGAGCGGCTGGCGTGCATGCCGTCCGGGGCCACGGCGACGGGCAGGTCGGCGGCCAGCACCTTCATCGCCCGGTCGATCAGCTGCTCGCCCGCCTCGCCGGCCAGGGCGCAGCCGGCCACCCCGACGACGACGGCCCGCTGCAGGGCGCGTTCGGGATGGATGGAGATGTCGGCCAGGTGGCGCGCCTGGCGGGCCAGGTCGGTGGCCAGCGCCGAGCGCTCGGCGTCGGAGGCGACTGCGGCCAGGCGGCGGGCGGCGCAGCTGAGGTTGAACACCCGCCGCTCCAGGCAGTCATGGCCCCAGGAAAAGCCGTTCCAGCGGCCGAAGATACGCCGCCAGTCGGTGACCAGCCGCAGCGCCGCCTGGGCGCCGGCGTCGTCCTGGGCGACCAGGTCGGGCAGCCAGGCCATGCGGTGCAGGGCGATGGCGAAGGCCCGGTCGGGGCTGGCCTTGTCGAAGGGATCGCCGTTGGCCCCGACGCTCATCCGCGTGCCGGCCAGGTCGAAGATGCCCTGCAGCAGTCGGCGGCCCTCGGCGTTGTTGACCGGTCGCCTGTCGCGCGGGTTGGCGGCGAAACCCTCGGCGGCCGGCCGGTTCAGCATCAGCTGGTGCAGCGGATTGCCGAACCACTCCTGCTCACCCTGGCGACGGGCCGCGCCGGCCCAGCCCCTGACGGTGGTCAGGACGGGTCCGGCGATGTCGCGGCGCGGCGGTTTCACCCCGAGTTCCCGTCAGCCCCGCAGGGCGGCGATGTTGCCGGCATAGGCGTCCGGCCCGCCCTTGAACACGGCCGAGCCGGCGACCAGGGCCGTGGCCCCGGCGGCGATGCACTGCGGCGCGGTGACTGCGGTCACCCCGCCGTCGACTTCCAGGATGATGTCGCGGCCGGTGGCGTCGATCATCCTGCGCAGCCGCTCGATCTTCCTCAGCTGCGAGGTGATGAAACTCTGGCCGCCGAAGCCCGGGTTGACGGTCATGACCAGCAGCAGGTCGATGTCGTCCATCATGAATTCGATGACGTCCGGGCTGGTCGAGGGATTGAACACCACCCCGGCCTTGGCCCCCAGGCTGCGGATCTGCCTGAGCGTGCGGTTGAGGTGGGGACCGGCTTCGGGATGGACGCTGATCAGGTCGGCGCCGGCCTCGCGGAAGGCCTCCAGATAGCTGTCCGCCGGGCTGATCATCAGGTGGACGTCGAAGGGGATGGAGACGTGCGGCCGCAGGGCCTTCACCACGTCCGGCCCGATGGTGATGTTGGGCACGAAGTGGCCGTCCATGACGTCGACGTGCACCCAGTCGGCGCCGGCGGCTTCGATGGCGCGGCATTCCTCGCCGAGCTTGGAGAAGTCCGAGGCCAGGATGGAGGGGGCGATAATCATGGCCCCATGGCTTAGCGGAGTCGGGCCGGTGGGGCTACCGTCTGCGCAGCCGCGCCGCGAAGAAGCCGTCCTGCCCGCCTTCGCGCTGGTGGGGCAGCAGCCGCAGCCAGCCCTCGCGGGTCAGGGAGGCGGCCGGGGCCCCGCCCTCGCCTTCGGCGCAGGGGTCGGTCTCGAAGTCGGTGTTGCGGGCCAGGAAGGCGCGGACCTGGGCCTCGCCCTCTTCCGGCTCCAGCGAGCAGACGCAATAGACCAGCCGCCCGCCCGGCGCGGTGCGGGTGGCGGCGCTGTCCAGCAGGCGCGACTGCACGGCGGCCAGCTTGGCGATGTCGGTCGGGCTGGCGGCCCACAGCACGTCCGGATGCCGCCGGAAGGTGCCGGTGGCCGAGCAGGGGGCGTCGAGCAGCACGGCGTCGAAGGTGCGCGGATCCTCCCATCGGGCGGCGTCGGCGGCGACAACCTCGGCGGTCAGGCTCATCCGGGCCAGGTTCTCGGCCACCCGCTTGAGCCGTTCCTCGGAGCGGTCGACGGCCACGGTGGCCGCTCCGCTGGCGGCCAGCTGCAGGGTCTTGCCGCCGGGCGCGGCGCAGAGGTCGAGCGCCGTCTGTTCGGCGTTGGTGTGCAGCAGGCGGGCGGGAATGGCGGCGGCGGCGTCCTGCACCCACCAGCGGCCCTCCGCGAAGCCGGGCCATTGGGCGACGTCGCCGCGCTGGGTGACCCGCACGGTGCCGCCGGGCAGGGCGACGGCCTCCATCTGGGCGGTCAGCAGCTCGATGTCGTCGCCGGAGCGGACGGTCAGGTCGGTGGCCGGCTCGTTCGCGATTTCGGCGGCGATGGCGCGGGCGGCCTCGGGGCCCCAGGCGTTGGTCCAGCGGGCGAACAGCCAGGGCGGACAGAGCGCCTGCGGATCGTCGGCCGGCGGGCCGTCGCGCAGCAGGCCGCGCAGCACGGCGTTGACCAGGCCCTTGAAGGCGCGGGTGCCCTTGTCGCGGTCGGCGATCTCGACGCTGGTCGAGACGGCGGCGTGGTCGGGGGTGTCGAACCAGAACAGCTGGGCGACGCCCAGGCGCAGCAGGTTGCGCACGCGCGGCGGCGGATCGCGATTGAGCTTGGGCGACAGCAGCCGGTCGATATGGCCCAGCCGGCGCAGGGTGCTGAGCGTCAGGGCGCGGGCGAAGGCGCGGTCGCGGGCGTCGAGCGCCTTCAGCGGACCGGCGGCGGCGGCCTCGTCGATGCCGCCCCGGCGATCGAGGGCGGCTTCAAGCAGGGTGAGGGCCGCGCGGCGGGCGGCCAGGTCGTCGGAAGGTGCTTGGGTCACCGCGCTCCCCTGCGCCTTTCGGGCGCGGGGATCAAGGCATTCAGGCGGCGGCCGGCCTGCGCCAGTTGCCGAGCAGCGAGACGAGGAACAGCAGCATGCCGAGGATGGCCGGGATCTCCGCGACCATCATGATGTGACCGGAGATCTTCTCCGTCAGCACGGCCGGCAACAGCAGGGCCATCAACACCGCCCCGGCGGTGGAAAGGACATAGTTGGCCCAGGCCACCATGACGTTGCAGCGAAGACCGGGCAGGGCGTAGACCCCGCCCATGATCGACAGGGTCACCCAGCCCAGCAGGTTGAGGTGGGCGTGGGCGGGCATCATCGAATGATCGCCGCTCGCTCCCATCTGCGAGCCCCACGCCATGCCGGCGAGGGCCGTGAGGGCGGCGGTGGTCAGGAAGGCCAGTGAAACTCGCGGCATGATCGTTCCCCCGAACGGCAAGAAGAAGGGCGGCCTCTGGCTGAGAACCGCCCCCTCAGGAGAACAGCGATCTTCCGTCCGATCAAGAGATCAGGCGGCGGCGAAACCGAACCGCAGGCCGCTCAGCCCGCCGGCCCGGCGCAGGCCGAGGATGACGGCGGCGCCGAAGGCCAGGAATCCGAACAGGATTGAGAACTCCCCGACCATGAAGAAGGGAACGAGCTTGCCGACCTCGACCCGCTGCGACAGCAGCAGGAACAGCGAGGGGGCCAGCAGGCAGACGCCGAGGTTCATCAGGGCGAAGTTGGTGGTCACCAGCCAGTTCGGCGTTTCCTTGCCGAGCAGGGCATAGAAGCCGCCCATGATCGACAGGCTGACGAAGCCCAGAAGATTGAGGTGGGCGTGACCCGGGGCGGTGGCGGTATCGTGGCTGATACCCATGTACATACCCCAGCAGACGCCGACCATGATGTAGAAGCAGGCGGCGGCGAAAAACACATAAGGCCAACGTGACATGGTTGTAATCTTTCCTTATACTTGCGGTTGTTGTTGGGAGCGCGCGTAGAGCATCATGGAAGAAATTTCGCAAGACGGCGTTCGATTAAATCTTGGTCAGGATGCCGGCGTCGTTCCTGTCGCCGAGGTGGCCGGAGCCGCGCCGGGCAAGGTGCTGGCCCCCGCCGCCCGCCGGGCGCTGGAGGAGGCCGCGGCGCGGCGGGCGGCGGCGACCCGGGACGAGCGGCCGCCCGAGGACGGCGGCCCGGCGGGCCCCGAGCCGACCCGGTTCGGCGACTGGGAGCGCAAGGGCATTGCGGTCGACTTCTAGCGCCACGCGGAGAGGGTTAAAAAGCACCAGCCAGGAGGCGCTTTAACCCTGCCCCTCGCCCTCCGGGCGCACGGCCTCGCGGCGACCCGTTTTGAGGCCTAACCTGCTGCTCCTGTAGTTATCAGGAGTCCCCCCAATCATGCCGCGCGCGATCACGACCGCCGCCCTCCTGCTGGCCAGCGCCATGGCGCTGAGCCCGCTCGCCGCCCAGGCCGGCGAGCCCTGGCGGGCCCAGGCTCAGGCGGACGACGCCTACGCCTATCAACGTGGCGGCAGCGGCGGCGAGGCCTACAGCTATCGCCGCGAGGTCACCGAAAGCGGCGGCGAGGCCGTGCGCGGCGAGGTCAACTGCCAGGGATACTGCCTGCCGCCCGGCTACCGGATCGAGGATCCGGCCGAGGCCGCCCCGCCCTACGACGACCAGGGTGACGGCTATGTGGGTGAACCGGCCTATCAGGACGATCAGGCCTATGTCGCCGAGCCCGGTTACCGGGAAGAGCCGGGCGGCTACGTCGGCGAACCGGTCTACCGGGACGAGCCGGTCCGCACCGGCGGCGAGTTCTATGCCGAGCGTGAGGACCGCTACGGCGCGCGCCGCACCTCATATGAAGAGCGCGGCGGCTACAGCTGGGGCTACGAGGAACGCGGCGGCTGGGACCGGCGCGATGAGCAGTATGACGGCTGGGGCGGCCAGCGCTGCCGCCAGCGTTACGATGCGCGGGGGCGGCTGCTGGACAGCTGCGGCGAGGTCCGCCTGAGCGACAGCTTCTTCTGGGGCGGTGGCGGGGTCGGCCCGGAATACATCGACGGCGGCAGCGGAGGCGGCGGGGGCGGCTATGCCGAGGCCAGCGCCGGAGCCGGCGCCTACGCCTCGGCCCGCGCCAGCGTCGGGGTCAGCATCCGCATCGGCGGCCGTGGCGGTCACAAGGGCGGCGGCCACAAGGGTGGCGGCGGCTGCGGCAAGTGCGGCGGGCACTAGCGCCCGCCGACCCCTACATCCGCTCCGGCGTCTCGATGCCCAGCAGGTCCAGCGCCAACTCCAGCTGGTCGAGGGTCGTGCGCACCAGCCGCAGCCGGCTGCCGCGCACGGCCTCGGTCTCGGCGCTCATGATCGGGCAGGCGGCGTAGAACTTCGAGAAGGCCTGGGCCAGCTTGAAGGCGTGGTCGGCGACGGCGTTGGGGGCCTTCTTGTCGTAGGCCTCGGTGACCGCCGCGTCGAAGGCGTCCAGCATCAGCACCAGCTCACGCTCGGCCGGCTCCTTGACCGAAACCTTCGACGGGGTGACGCCTTCTGCCTCGGCCCGGCGCAGCACCGACTTGATCCGCACCGCCTGGTACAGAAGGTAGGGCCCGGTCTTGCCCTCGAAGGCGGTGAAGCGGTCGAGGTCGAAAATGTAGCTGGTGCCGCGATAGTTGGAGAGGTCCGCGAACTTCAGGGCCGCAACCGCCACCTTGTGGGCGACGTCCTCGAACTCCTCGGGCGGGAACTCCGTCCCCAGGCCCGCCTCGCGCAGCCGCTCCCGCGCCTTCTCCCGGGCCATCTCGATCAGGTCGTGCAACTTCAGCACCCCGCCCTCGCGGGTCTTGAAGGGCTTGCCGTCCGGGCCGTTCATGGTCCCGAAGCCGATGTGCTCCAGCTCGCCCGGCTGGGCGTAGCCGGCCAGGTAGGCGGCGCGGAACACCTGCTCGAAATGGTCGGCCTGGCGCTGGTCGACGCAGTAGAGGATCAGCTGGGGATCGAAGCTGCGGCGGCGATCCAGGATCGTCGCCAGGTCAGTGGTGCCATACATGGCCGAGCCCTCGGAGGACACCACCAGCAGCGGGTCGGGGGAGGGGACGGTGACGGTCGAGCCGTCGTCCAGCTTCTTCTTCTTGGTCTCGCCGGGGCGGGCGACATGCACAACCCGCGCCCCCTGGTCCTCGACCAGCAGGCCCTTGGCCTGCAGCTCCTCGACCATGCCGGGGATTAGCGGATCGGCGTCGCTCTCGCCCTTCCACAGGTCGAAGTCGACGCCCAGGGCATGGAATTCGCGTTCCAGCGCCACCCGGCTGACATTGACGAAATGCCGCCACAGCAGGCGGTAGCCGAAGCGACCGCCCTGCAGCTCGGCGGTCGCCTTGCGGGCCCGGTCGCGGTACTCGACCTCGGTCTTGGCCCGGCCGGCGGCCAGGGGATACATCCGGTCCAGATCGGCCAGGGTGATATGGTTGCCCAGCTCGTCGAGCACCCGCTGGCTGTCCGCTTCCGAAAAGCCGCCCGGAGCCTCGACCAGCCGGTCCATCAGGGCGCGAACGAAGGGAAACTCGTCCATCGCCGCGACGATCAGCAGCCCCATCTGGAAGCCCCAGTCGCCGAAGTGGGCGTCCCCCAGCACCACGTCGCCGCGGAAACGGTAGATGCGCTTGACCGCCTCGCCGATGATCGAGGCGCGCAGGTGGCCGACGTGCATCGGCTTGGCCACGTTCGGTCCCGCGTAGTCGATGATCACCCGGCGGCTGTCCTCGACCTCGACGGCGCCCTTGCGCGGATCGGCGGCGATCTCGTTGGCGCGCGCCGACAGGGCGGCCGCGCTGACCCGCATGTTGATGAAGCCCAGGCCCGCGATCTCCACCGAGGCCAGGTTCGGATCGCCGGCCAGCCTGTCGACGACGAACTGGGCGATCTCCCGCGGCGGCTTGCCGGCCGCCTTGGCGCCGGCCATGGCCCCGTTGGACTGGAAGTCGGCGAGGTCCGGGCGATCGGACGGGGTCACCCGGCCCAGTTCGGGCGGAATGCCAAGTTGTGCGAACGCGGCCGCGGCCGCCTCGCCGAGCGTCCTCTTCAGATCGGTCATGGCGCTATTCTAGACTTCCGGAGGCGCTAGTTGGAATCGGCGGCCTTGGGGGCGCCGGCGGAGACGCGGAAGCGTTTGCCGTCCCGGTTGAACTCGGCCATCTGCGGGGTGACGTCGAAGCCGATCAGGACCTCGAAGTTGGAGCCGCTGGTTTCCATGCTGGCGCGGGGAATGACGATGCCTTCCAGCTTTTCGGTGACCATGGTGCGATCGTCGGCGAACCGCACCGGCAGGTCGAAGTATTCCTTGGTGATCACCGTCGAGTTGCGCGTCGTGACCGCCACCCAGTAGCGGTAGGTCTTGCGGTCGGAGGTCGCCTTGGGACCCTTGCCGAGGGCGAACAGGGCCTCCAGGCTCACCCGGATCGGCTCGGCGTCCTTGTACTCGCAGCCCGACGACAGGCCCTGGATCTCGCCGCTGTAGACGACGTTGCCCGCCGCCTCCTTGCCGCCCTCGAACTCGATGTAGCGGCCGGCGTCGTAGAGCACCTTCACATAGGGGCAGGGGCCGGCGTTGCGCAGGGCCGGCAGCGGGGCTTCCGGCTGGTTCCACTCGCGGTCGCGCGACTTCTTCTTGGCGGCCTCTTCCTGCTGCTTGCGATCGGCGCCCCGGTCGCGGCCCTGGGCCATGGCGGCCGGCGCGGAAACGAGGATCAGGCCCGCGAGGGCGTAGGTGAAGAAGCGGCGCATGCGGGTCCCGACAAGCTCGAAGAGGGAGGGCCGCCGACTGCGACCTCCGGTGTGTAACTTCCCGCTGATAAAGGCATATGCGTGGCCCTGCAACGCAACGAAGCGTGTGAGGCGAGCGCGGGCGCGATTCGCCGGCCCGGCGTGTTGAGGCTGGCGGCCAGGGCGCTGAAGCCCTAACTAGGCGGCATGGATGCCACCGTCGTCGCCAAGCCTTCGCTGAAGGTCCTGCTCGCCAGCCCGCGCGGCTTCTGCGCCGGGGTCGACCGCGCCATCCAGATCGTCGAGCGGGCCATCGAGAAGTACGGCGCGCCGGTCTATGTGCGCCACGAGATCGTCCACAACCGCTTTGTGGTCGACCGGCTGAAGGCCATGGGGGCGGTGTTCGTCGAGGAGACTTCCGAATGCCCCGTCGATCGGCCGATCATCTTCTCGGCCCATGGCGTGCCCAAGACCGTGCCGGCCGAGGCCCGTGAGCGTCAGATGCTCTACCTCGACGCCACCTGCCCGTTGGTGTCCAAGGTGCATGTCGAGGCGACCCGCCACCACCAGCATGGCCGCGAGATCGTGCTGATCGGCCACAAGGGTCATCCGGAAGTGATCGGCACCATGGGCCAGCTGCCCGAGGGGGTGGTCAAGCTGATCGAGACCGTCGAGGACGTCGCCAGCTTCAACCCGATCGACCCGATGAACGTCGCCTTCGTCACCCAGACCACCCTGTCCGTCGACGACACGGCCCACATCATCGAAGCCCTGCAGACCCGCTTCCCCGGCATCTCGACGCCGCACAAGGAAGACATCTGCTACGCCACCACCAATCGCCAGGAGGCGGTGAAGGCCATCGCCGAGGCCAGCGAGGTGCTGCTCGTCATCGGCTCGCCCAACAGTTCCAACTCCGTGCGGCTGGTGGAAGTCGGCAAGCGGGCGGGGGTCAAGGGCGCCTACCTGATCGACAAGGCCGACGAAATGAAGGACGCCTGGCTGGACGGGGTCGCCTCCATCGGCATCACCGCCGGGGCCTCCGCGCCCGAGCTGCTGGTCCAGGAACTGATCGACCGGCTCGAGAAACGCTTCGACCTGACAATCGAGGAGGTGGCGCCGATGCGCGAGACGGTGCGCTTCAAGCTGCCGCGCGTGCTCAACGCGTGAGTCTGCTGACCGTCCAGTCGCCGCTGCTGGCGGCCTTGCCGGGCGTGCGCCACGCCTTCTTCACCCGCCAGGGCGGCGTCTCCAAAGGTCTGTTCGACAGCCTCAACGTCGGGCGAGGGTCCTCCGACGAGGCGGCCGATGTCGAGGAGAACCGGGCCCGCGCCGCCGGCTGGTTCGGGGTCATGCCCGACGCCCTGAATACCTGCTACCAGGTCCACTCGGCCAGGGCCCTGACCGCCGAGGCGCCCTGGGGGCGCTATCGCCCGGAGGGTGACGGCGTCGTCACCGACCAGCGCAGCGTCGTCTGCGGCGCCCTGCACGCCGACTGCGCGCCTGTCCTGATCGCCGATCCGAAAGCCAGGGTGGTGGCCGCCGCCCACGCCGGCTGGAAGGGGGCCCTCACCGGCATCGTCGCCGAGACGGTGGCCGCCATGGAGCGCCTGGGCGCCCGCCGCGCCGACATGGTCGCCGCCGTCGGTCCCTGTATCAGCCAGGCCTCCTACGAGGTCGGGGCGGAGTTCGAGGCGGCGTTCCTCGAGGCCGACCCGGCCCACGCCGCCTGGTTCATCCCCGGCGCGCCGGGCAAGCGACAGTTCGACCTGCCGGGCTTCGTCCTCTCGCGCCTCGCCGAAGCCGGCGTCGCCCGGGCCGAATGGGTCGGCGGCGACACCTGCACGCAGGGCGATCTCTTCTATTCCAACCGCCGCGCCTTCAGGCAGGGCGAGCCCGACTACGGCCGCCTGCTCAGCGCCATCATGCTGGACTAGACGAGCGGGCTTGAACTTGGCGCCAGACTTGAACCAGATGCGCTTCATGAAACCGGTCCTTCCCGTTCTGGCCCTGTGCGCCCTCGTCGCCGCCCCGGCGTTCGCCCAGGAGCGCTCCCCGCCCGAGCGCCAGGCCCTGGTCGATCTCGCCTACGCCATCGGCGAGAGCCACGGCCTGCGCCAGGTCTGCAACGGCGACGGCGACCAGCACTGGCGCGACCGCATGGCCGAGCTGATCAACACCGAGGCGGCCGACGCCGACTTCGAGGCCCGCCTCAAGCAGTCGTTCAACAGCGGGTTCGCCGCCCGCCAGTCGCAGTTCCTGTCCTGCGGCCCCGACAGCCGCAAGGCCGAACTGGCCGTGGCCCGCAAGGGCGAGGCCCTGTCCCGGCGGCTGGCCAACGCGGTCCGCACGGTCAAGCGCATGGGCCCCGACGATCCGGCCCTGAAGGATCCCGAGAACCCCGACGGACCGCCGACCGAGTAGTCCAACAGCTGTTGGGACATTCGCCGTGTCTTACCCTTGCAGGGAACCTCGGCTAGGCTCATCTCAACTGGAGATTGGGAGGGCGTTTGATGTTCTGGATTTTCGCGATCATTCTCGTCGCGGTGGCGCTGTTCCTGGTGTTCAGCGTGCTCAAGATCGTGCCCCAGGGGCGCGAGTTCACCGTCGAACGCTTTGGCCGCTACACCCGCACCCTCAAGCCCGGCATCTCCATCCTCACCCCGTTCATCGAGACCATCGGCCGGCGGGTGAACATGATGGAGCAGGTGCTGGACGTGCCCCAGCAGGAAGTCATCACCAAGGACAACGCCGTGGTGAAGGTCGACGGCATCGTCTTCATCCAGGTGATGGACGCCGCCAACGCCGCCTACCGGGTCGATAACCTCAACTACGCCATCGCCCAGCTGTGCATGACCAACCTGCGCACCGTGGTCGGCTCGATGGAGCTGGACGAGGTGCTCAGCCAGCGCGACCAGATCAACAGCCGCCTGCTGGCCACCATCGACCACGCCACCAACCCCTGGGGCGTCAAGGCCACCCGCATCGAGATCAAGGATCTCACCCCGCCGCCGGACATCACCAACGCCATGGCCCGCCAGATGAAGGCCGAGCGCGAACGCCGCGCCGTGATCACCGAGGCCGACGGTGAGAAGCAGAGCCAGATCGCCAGGGCCGAGGGCGCCAAGCAGTCGGCCATTCTGCAGGCCGAGGGCCGCAAGGAAGCCGCCTTCCGCGACGCCGAGGCCCGCGAGCGCGAGGCCGAGGCCGAAGCCAAGGCCACCGCCTTCGTCTCCGAAGCCATCGCCCGCGGCGACGTCAACGCCATCAACTACTTCATCGCCCAGAAGTACGTCGAGGCCTTCGCCCTGCTGGCCTCCAGCCCGCAGCAGAAGACGGTCATCGTGCCGGCCGACTTCGCCGGCCTGACCGGGTCGATCGCCGGCATCGGCGAACTGGTGAAGACCCTGAGCGGCGGCGACGCCATCTCGGCCCCGGCCCGTCCCACCGCCACGCCCCGGACACCCCGCAACTCATAACCTTTGAGGAGCTAAGCCATGGACGCCCTCTACGCCAACCACGCGGTCTGGTTCTGGCTGGCCTTCGGGGCCGTCATCCTCGGCGCCGAGCTGATGACGGGGTCGGGCTGGCTGCTGTGGCCGGCGGTGACGGCGGCGGTGATGGCGGCGCTGACCTTCGTGCTGCCGTTCAACATCGCCGTCCACCTGCTGATCTACGCGGTGCTGACCATCGGCCTTACGGTGACGGCGAGGCGCTACCTGCCGCGCAACATCTCCGGCGACGGGCCCGACATCAACGACAACATCACCCGCCTGGTCGGGGCCCGCGGCGAGGCGGCCAGCATCTTCGCCGAAGGCCGCGGCCGGGTGCATGTCGAGGGCAAGGAATGGGACGCCCTCAGCGACGACGCCCTGATCCCCGGCAAGACCGTGCAGGTGCTGGAAGTGGTGTCGGCGGCGAGCCTGCGGGTGAGGGCGGCCTGAACCTCGCAAACCACCCGATCGCCCTGACGAAAGTCAGGGCCCACGGGCCGTGCGCCGGCGCAACCGGGTGGGTCCTGACTTCCGTCAGGACAATCGGAGGCAAGGAATCTAGCGGTTCTCGTCCATCCACACCCGCAACGACTTGAGGAACGGCAGGGCCGCCTCGAACTCCTTGTCCGTGAACGCCCCGCGCAGACCCTCCATCCGTGGCCGCAGCGCCATCAGCCCGGCCTCATAGGCCCGCGCGCCCTCCGGCGTCAGCGACACCCGCTTCCTGCGCCCGTCGGCTTCGTCCCCGACCACCCGCACGAAGCCCTGCGCCTCCAGCCGCTGCAGGGTGTTGGTCATCGCCCCCTTGGTGACCTGGAAGGCCGCCGCCAGCTTGGCCGGGCTTTCCTCGCCGCCGCGCCGCATGAAGTGGGTCAGCACCCCGAACTGGGCGGCGCTCATCCCGTCGGGCAGGCTGCGCTCGAGGGCGGCGCTGGACAGTTGTGAGATGATGCCGATCTCGGTCAGCACCGAGACGTCCGGCCGGTCCTTCAGGGCCATCAGGCGCTCCGGAACAGGTCTTGCAGGCCCTTGCGGGGCGCGGGCGGCACATCGGCCGCGTAGCCGGCGCGGACCAGCATCTGCAGCCGCTCGCCGGGCCCCACCGCGGTCAGCCGGTCCATCCGGGCGAAGAAGGGGGCCATCTGCGGATACTCCTGCAGCGCCTGGCTCATCGGCTGGATGGCGATGCCGCGGGCCGTCGCCTCCAGCGCCATGCGGGCGTAGGCGCGGCCGGAGGCGATCTGCACCGCCCGGTCGTTGCCCGGACTGACGATCCACAGGAAGGCGGCGGTGGCCTCGCACAGGGGATCGGCGAAGGCTCTCGCCTGCTTGAAGGCGATCGTCCCCGGCCTGGCCAGGTTTTCCGGCGTCAGGATGCCGACCACCCGCATCGCTTCGATGCCCGGGCCGCGCAGGAACAGGCCGTCGCGGTGGGCGGCGATCTGCCGGTCGCCGATCCGCATCAGGTCGATGGTCTCCTGGTTGGCGGCGGGGGTGTCGACCTCGCGCCGGTAGGCGTCGCGCGCCAGGGTCTTCAGGGCCGCCAGGGCCTGACCGCCGGCCGCCGCCCCGGTGCGCAGGCCGGGGCCCACCGCCGCCCCCACGGCGGCCAGGTCGGCGGCCGGAATGGCCCGCGCCGTGTCGTAAGGCTCCCGTGTCGTCCGTCTACGGAGGATGTTGCGGAACAGGGGGTCCAGCGCGCCGCCGCGCGTGAACACCACCCGCGCGAAGGGCCGCTCATCGAGCCTGTCCGCCGGCTGGCCATCCGGAAAGGCGGTCACCGTCGCAGTATGGCCCTTGGCCCCGGCGGCGATGGCCAGCAGCTCCAGGAAGGCCCCGCAGCCGATGACGATCTGGCGGCTGAACGGGTCGGTGGCGGGCAGCAGGCGCGACCGGTCGATGAACAGGGTGACCGCGTCCTCGCCCTCCAGCCGCGCCAGCCAGGGCTGACGATTGTGCGGGTTGGGGGCCAGGATGGCATGGGCCAGGGCGTAGCGGCGCACGTCCCGTTCCGAAGAGCCGGGCGAGACCCAGGCGACGGTGGCGTCCGGAACCTCGGCGCAGCCTTCGAGGCCCGCGGCCATCACCACGCCGCCGCCGACCAGGGTGATGAAATGACGACGATCCATGGCGCAGCGCCCTTTGTTCAACGATGAACCAATTAATCGTTCAACGTTGAACTTGTCAAGCCGGCCTACTAGCGTTCGCCGAGCGCCTCGCGCATGCCCTCGCCGGCCAGCACATCGGCCCGCTCGTTCCATTCATGCCCGGCGTGACCCTTGATCCAGCGCCAGTCGACCTCGTGCCGCAGCCGCGCCTGGTCTAGCCGCTTCCACAGGTCGTCGTTCTTCACCGCCCCCTTGGAATAGGTCTTCCAGCCGCGCGCCTTCCACAGGTGCAGCCATTCCTTGATGCCCTGCTGGACGTACTTGGAATCTGTGTGCAGCTCGACCGTGCAGGGCTTGTTCAGCGCCTCCAGGGCCTGGATGGCGGCCATCAGCTCCATGCGGTTGTTGGTCGTCGCCGGCTCGCCGCCCTTGATCTCCTTGACCTTGCCGCCGCTCATCAGCACCGCGCCCCAGCCGCCCGGCCCGGGATTCCCCCGGCAGGCGCCGTCGGTATAGATCACCACCTTGGGGGTCATACCGCGTCCGTCAGGATCGACAGCCCGGCCCGGTGCACCGCCAGCTTGCGCTCGTATTCCATCGGATCCTTCGGCCGGACCAGCGCCCCGGCCGGTGCTGGCGCACGGGGCGGCGATGCGGTTCTTCCTGACCCGGCTGGCCGACTGGGGCGCCGCGCCGGCCGGGGCGCTGGTCCGGCCGAAGGATCCGATGGAATACGAGCGCAAGCTGGCGGTGCACCGGGCCGGGCTGTCGATCCTGACGGACGCGGTATGA
>SDZP01000684.1 GCA_004144935.1 Caulobacteraceae bacterium
CGCCAGCAACGTCCGCAACCAGGCCGATATCGGCGGTGGCGGCATCATGGACATCGGCTGCTATCCGATCACCGCGGGCCGCTTCCTGTTCGAGAGCGAGCCGCAGCGTGTGGTCTCGCTGGTCGACCGCGATCCCGACTTCAAGACCGACCGCCTCGCCAGCGTCATCGCCGATTTCGGCTATGGCCGGCAGCTGACCTTCACCTGCTCGACCCAGTCGGTCGGCCACCAGACCCTCGAGGTCAT
The DNA here is from genome assembly GCA_004144935.1 of Caulobacteraceae bacterium. Classification (GTDB taxonomy): domain Bacteria; phylum Pseudomonadota; class Alphaproteobacteria; order Caulobacterales; family Caulobacteraceae; genus Caulobacter. Next base: position 247 of record SDZP01000684.1, read on the forward strand.
CGGCACCAAGGGCCGCGTCGAGATCATCATCCCGTTCAACGCCCCACCCGACAGCTCCACCGCCATCCTCGTCGACAGCGGCGCGGCCCTCGACAAGAGCCTCGCCCGTCGCGAGATCATCCGCTCGGTCGACCAGTACACCGAGCAGGCCGAGGCCTTCGCCCTCGCCGTCCTCGGCGACAAGCCGCTGCCCTACGGCATCGAGGATTCCATCCTCAACATGAAGGTCATCGACGCCGTCTTCGCCAGCGAAAAGACCGGCGCCTGGGCCAGGGTCTGACATGAACGGTCCGGTCACGGCGGGCGCCACACGCCCGCCTGACCGCGTCCTGCTTACCGGCATATCCGGCTTCCTCGGCGGCCATGTCGCCCTGCAGCTGCTCGACGCTGGCTACGCCGTCCGCGGCAGCGTGCGCAGCCTCGGCAAGGCCGACAAGGTCCGCGCCACCATGGCTCGGGCCGGCGCCGATGTCTCCCGCCTCGAATTCGTCGCCCTCGACCTCCTGAGCGACGACGGCTGGGCCGAGGCGGCCCGGGATTGCCGCTACCTGCAGCACACCGCCTCGCCCTTCGTGCTGGACATTCCCGCCGACAAGATGGAGTTGATCCGTCCCGCCGTGGAGGGCACCGAACGCGCCCTCCATGCCGCCCTTGCCGCCGGCGTCGAGCGCATCGTGCTGACCTCCTCGACCGCCGCCATCGCCTATGGCCACGACAGGTCCCGCACGGCCCCCTTCACCGCCGCCGACTGGACGAACCTGCAAGGCGATCACGTGCCGCCCTACCAGGAGTCGAAAACCCGCGCCGAACGGCGGGCCTGGGCAATCATGGACGCCGCCGGTCGCCACGACGATCTCGTCACCATCAATCCGGGCGGCATTCTCGGCCCGCTGCTCGACGAGGATCCGGGCACCTCGGCAGCCCTCGTCAGCCGCCTGCTCGATGGCT
>SDZP01000685.1 GCA_004144935.1 Caulobacteraceae bacterium
ATCGCGGTCAATGGCCGCACGGCCGGGGCCCTGCTGCCGCGGGCCATCGGCGACCTCAAGACACCGGCGGCCATGGGCTATCTGATGATCTTCGGGTTCGAGACCGCGCTGATCGCCTTCACCGTCTATGGCCCGGCCCTGGTGCAGGGGGTGCACGGCGCCTCGCCGCTGGTGGCCGGCTACGTGGTCACCGCCGTGGCGGGCGGCTGGACGGTCCTGGCGCTGCTGGTGGCCGGGGTGCAGAACCGCGACGGCTTCATGATCCGGCTGGGGGCCAGCATCATCCTCATCGGCGCCCTGTTCAGCACCTGGGCGCTGCCGCTGGGCGGGCTGTGGACGGCGGCGGCCGGCATGGCGACGGTGGGAGCGGGTTTCGGCCTCTGCTGGGCCTTCGCCACCCGCCGCATCCTGTCCGGTCTCGACGAGGAACAGCAGGCGCTGGCCTCCTCGGCGGTGCCGACCACCCAGCTGATCGGCGGCGCGGTCGGGGCGGCGGCGGCGGGCGCCGTCGCCAACGCCCTGGGCTTCGCCGAGGGGGTGGGCCCGTCGGCGGCGATGAACGGCTTCTGGCTGTTCGCCTGCTTCCTGCCGATCGCCCTGGTCGGCTGGTGGGCGGCCTGGCGGTTGGGGCGCTAGGCGGCGGGAATCGGGTGGGCGCCGGTCATCGGTTCGCCCTTGGGCTTGAGGACTTCGACCTGCGGCGCGGCGCGTTGCAGCCGGTCGAGAAAGTGCGGCGCCTCGATGCCGGCGTCGCTCAGGCTGAACCACCATTCGCGCGGGCCGTGGTTGTCATCGCCGGACAGCACCACGCCCAACTCATGCCAGCGATAGCGGTCGAAGACGACGGCCTCGACCTGCGACCAACGGAGGGTACGATCGCCGGCCATTAGGCCCTCCGCCGTCACCGACAGCACGATCGGAAAGCTGAACATTCGCCGAATCTCGATGGCAATCCCGGCTACGAAACCCGCCGCCAGAAGGCCGATGAAGACCAGACGCGGCCAGTCCTGTCGCCGCCAGATTTCCAGCACAAGGTCGCTCGGCTGCGTCACCAGATAGGCAAGGTAGAGCATGCTCGCCATGGCAAGCAGGCGTTGGACCGGCGGGCGGCCCCACTCGAAACCATCGGGCCGGCGTCGCTCGCGATAGGCCAGGGACGGCACGGCGCGGAACAGCACCGAGAGCCCGATCAG